>CAZWQJ010000017.1:0-8820 GCA_964635825.1 uncultured Victivallales bacterium
TGACAGCATCACGCGCCTGGCGCGCGCCTACAACACCCTGCAGCCGCACAGCGGCAAGATCCTGTCGGGCGGTGTGGATGCGAACGCGCTGCACAAGCCGAAGCGGTTCTTTGGTGCGGCGCGCAACATCGAAAATGGCGGCAGCCTGACGATCATTGCGACGGCGCTGGTGGAGACGGGCAGCCGCATGGACGACGTGATCTTTGAGGAGTTCAAGGGCACGGGCAATATGGAGCTGTGCCTTGACCGGACCCTGGTGGACAAGCGCATCTTCCCGGCGATTAACATCGAGAAATCGGGTACGCGCAAGGAAGAGCTGCTGCTGCATCCGGATGAGATGGGCAAGATCTGGGTGTTGCGGCGTGCGATCAACGGGGTGCCGCCGGTGGAAGCGATGGAGATGATTGTGAACCGGTTGAAGAAGACGCGGAGCAACGCCGAGTTCCTGATGTCCATGAAGGAGTAGGCGTGGGGGCGTGAGACGAGTTTGGGTGGAGGACCCGCGGTGAGCGCGGGCGGTCGGAGGATGGAACGATGGATGTGAAGCTGACGGACGCGGGGCCATGTCGCAAGGTGCTGGAAGTGCGTGCACCGGCGGAGGACGTGGCGGGGACCTATTCAGAAACGCTGGCGGCCTACGCGCGATCGGCGAAGTTGCCGGGCTTTCGTCCGGGCAAGGCGCCGCTGAAGGTGGTGGAAAAGCACTACGCGCGGGAGATCGCGGACGACGCGAAGGACCGGGTGGTGCCGAAGCTGTACCGCGAAGCGCTGGCGCAGAAGGGGCTGACGCCGGTGGCGATTGTCGAAGTCCAGGAAGTGACCTTCGACAAGGAGCGCGGGGTGGATTTTCGGGTGACGGTGGACGTGGCGCCGGAGTTCAAGCTGCCGAAGTACCACCAGATTCCGGTGGTGGCGCAACCGGTGAACGTGGGTGACGAGCAGGTGGACGGCGCGATTCAGCGGATGCAGGAGCGCTTTGCGCGCTTCCAGCCGGTGAGTGGGCGGGTGGCGCATGCCAACGATCTGCTGCGCGTGGACTACGATGCGACCTGCGACGGGAAGCCGGTGGTGGAGATGCTGCCCGATGACCGCCAGATGGGCGAAGCGCGCGACTTCCTGTTGTTCCTGGGCGAGCCCGAGTTTTTGCCGGGGTTCAAAGAGGCGCTGATCGGTGTCGAGGCCAACGGCGAGCGCGAGATCACGGTGGCCTTTCCGGAAGACTTCGGGGCGAAGCCGCTGGCGGGGCGGTCGGCCCTGTACCGCGTGCGGGTGAAGGAAATCCAGGAGCGCCTGTTGCCGCCGCTGGAAGGCGAATTTCTGAAGATGCTGGGCGTGGAGACGGAGGCCGCGCTGCGCGAGCGGATGCTGACGGACCTGCGCGAAACGGCGCAGCGTCAGGAAGAAGGCCGCCAGAAGGATGAGATTGCGCGGTATCTGCTGGCGCAGACCGAGTTTGATCTGCCGCAGAGCGTGGTGGAACAGGAGACGCGCCTGGCCGTGCGCAGCATGGTCCAGGAGATCTCGCGGCGGGGTGCGTCGCGCGAGCAGATTGTGGAGCAGCAGGACAAGATCGTGAGTTCGGCGACGCAGACCTCGACCGAGCGCGTGAAGCTGTCGTACATTCTCAACCGCATTGCGCGTGAGGAGCAGGTGGAAGTGGATGCGGCCGAGGTGGACGCGCGGATCCGCGAGATGGCGGTTCGCTACCAGATGACGCCCGAGCGCCTGCGCGAGGAACTGGACAAGCGCGACGCGATGTCGGGCGTTGAGGGTGACGTTCGCGCGGAGAAGACGCTGGTGCTGTTGCTGCGCGAAGCGAAGATCAAGACCGAGTAGTCGGCCGCGGAATTTCAGGGCGAACGCACGGAGGAGACGGGATGAGGGCACACGGACAGTTGATTCCGATGGTGGTGGAGCAGACCGGGCGCGGCGAACGCGCCTACGATATCTTTTCGCGGCTGCTGAAAGACCGGATCATTTTCATAGGGACGCCGATCGACGACGAGATCAGCAACCTGATCATTGCGCAGATGTTGTTTCTGCAGTCGGAAGATGCGGAGAAGGACATCAGCATCTACATCAATTCGCCGGGCGGGTCGGTGACGGCCGGGCTGGCGATTTATGACACGATGCAATTCATTCGCTGCGACGTGGCGACGTACTGCGTGGGGCAGGCGGCGAGCATGGCGGCGGTATTGATGGCGGCGGGGGCGGCGGGCAAGCGCTACGCGTTGTCCAATGCGCGCATCATGATCCACCAGCCGTGGGGCGGCGTGCAGGGGCAGGCATCGGATATCAGCATCCAGGCGCGCGAGATTTTGCGGCTGAAGGATCGCTTGAACGAGATCCTGGCGCACCACACGGGCAAGGCGCTGAAGTCGATTTCCTCGGATACGGATCGGGACTTCTTCATGTCGGCGGAAGAGGCGCGCGTGTACGGGTTGGTGGACGAGGTGGTGGTGACGCGCAAGGACGCGAAGAAAGGCAAGTAGCCGTGGCTGAAGACCGTCATCCGCAGTGCTCGTTTTGCGGGCGCCGCCAGACCCAGTCGCGCAAGCTCGTGGCGGGGCCGGGCGTGAACATTTGTGAAGAGTGCGTGCGGTTCTGCAACTCGATGCTGGCGGGCGAAGAGCGGCCGGCGGGTGCGGCGCAGCCCGGGACCATGACGGCCGCGCCGGCGCCGGCGCCGCGGGCGGCGCTGACGGTGCCCAAGCCGCATGAGATCAAGGGGTTCCTGGATCGCTTCGTGATTGGGCACGACCACACGAAGAAGGTGCTCTCGGTGGCGGTGCACAACCACTACAAGCGCCTGACGCAGAAGGGGCACTTTGGCGAGAACGATCCGCTCTCGAAGGTGGAGATTGAGAAGAGCAACGTGATGCTGATTGGCCCGACGGGCAGCGGCAAGACGATGCTGGCGCGTACGCTGGCGAAGATGCTGGATGTGCCGTTCACGATCGCGGATGCGACGACGCTGACGGAGGCGGGGTACGTGGGCGAGGATGTGGAGAACATCCTGCTGAGCCTGATCCAGAGCGCGGACTTCGACATTGCGCGGGCGGAGACGGGCATCGTCTACGTGGATGAGATCGACAAGATTGCGCGCAAGACGGAGAACGTGTCGATCACGCGAGACGTCTCGGGCGAAGGGGTGCAGCAGGCGCTGCTGAAGATTTTGGAGGGGACGATTGCGCGAGTGCCGCCGCAGGGGGGGCGCAAGCATCCGCAGCAGGAGTACCTGAAGATCAACACGGAGCACATCCTGTTCATCTGCGGTGGCGCCTTTGTGGGGCTGGACCAGATTGTGAAACGCCGGCGTGGCCACCGCAAACTGGGGTTTGGGGTGCAGAACGAGGCGGCGGTGGCGGGCGGGTTTGAGTTTCCGGTGGAGCCGGAGGACCTGATTCGGTACGGGCTGATTCCGGAGTTCGTGGGGCGGCTGCCGGTGATGGCGTCGCTGTCTGAACTGACGGAAGAGGAGCTGGTGCGGATCCTGGTGGAGCCGGAGAACTGCATGGTGAAGCAGTACCAGAAGCTGCTGGCCATGGAGGGGATCGCCCTGACGTTCACGGATACGGCGCTGCAGGAACTGGCGGCGATGGCGCGGCGGCGGGGCACGGGCGCTCGCGGGCTGCGGTCGATGGTGGAGCGCCTGATGCTGGAGATCATGTTCGAGGGGCCGCGCCTGGGCGGTGGCTCGATCCGGATCACGAAGACCATGGTTCAGCAGTTGCGTGCGGGCCCGGATCAGATCGACCGCGTGCTGAAGCGCAGCGCGTAGGATTCCGCTGGAAAATCCAGACAGAGGGACCGGGCGGAGCCGGTCCCTCCATCGGAACACACGGCAGCCAGAGCAGCCGTAGCGGATTCTATCGGCGCGCGGGACGGAGCCCCGCGCTACTTCGCGGGGAGTTGTTTGACGAGCCAGGCGAGGAGGGCGTCGCGGTCGGGGTGGGTGCCTTCGAGTTGGGCCTCGTAGGCGACGCGCAGCCAGCGGCCGAGTTCAGGGCCGGTGGCGATGCCGAGGGTGAGCAGGTCGCGGCCGCGGATCCAGGGGGGCGGCAGAGCGGGCTCGCTGGCGAGTTCTTCCTGAAACTTACGCACCTGCTCATGGATTCCCAATTGGTGGTGGCTGCCGAGGCAGTCCAGGCGGTGGAGTTCCAGCTCCATGGGAAAGTGTGGTCGGCCGACCATGGTGCGGAGGGTGGAGCGGCGCATTTTGGGGACATCCTGGAAGCGCATGTGGCCGCGCACGGCGCCGACGACCGCCTCGCGATCGTCATTTGAGAATTTCAGGCGGCGGAGGATGGCATCGGCCATGTCGGCGCCGACATCGGCGTGGCAGTTGAAGCGGATGCGTCCGGTTTCGTCGACGGTGGCGGTGGGCGGTTTGCCGATATCGTGGAGCAGGACGGCGAACGCGAGTACCGGGGTGGGGCTTTCCATGAGGTCGAGCATGCCGGCGGTGTGGGTGAAGACATCGCCCTCGGGATGAAACTCAGGGGGCTGGGCCTGATGCTTGAGGGCGACGACTTCCGGCAGGATGTGATCGAGGAGGCCGAGGTCGTCGAGCTGGTGCAGGGCGCGGCCGGGATGGCGGGCTTCGCACAGGGTGCGAACGAGTTCGTCGCGGATGCGTTCGGCGCTGACGGAGGCGACGAGGGCGGCGTGGAGGCGGATGGCGTCGGCGGTGGTGGGTTCGATGGTGAAGTCGAGGGTGGCGGCGAAGCGCACGGCGCGCAGGAGGCGGAGGTGGTCTTCGCGAAAGCGGGTGGCGGGGTCGCCGACGGCGCGGATGAGGCGGCGGGTGAGGTCGGCGCGGCCATCGACGTAGTCGTGGCACTCGGCGGTGACGGGATCGAAGAAGAGGGCGTTGACGGTGAAGTCGCGGCGCTCGGCGTCGGTGCGGGGGTCGGTGAAGGTGATGGATTCGGGGTGGCGTCCGTCGCGGTAGGCGTGGTCGCAGCGGAAGGTGGCGACTTCGTACCAGTGGTCGTCGATGGGCACGCGGACGACGCCGAAGGATTTGCCGACCTGGACCGCCTGCGGGAAGAGGGCGACGACCTGCTCGGGGTGGGCATCGGTGGCGATGTCGTAGTCCTTGGGGGGGCGTCCGAGGAAGAGATCGCGGACGCAGCCGCCGACCCAGTAGGCGAGGTGGCCGGCCTGCTGGAGGCGGACGACGGCCTGACGGGATCCGCGCGCGAGTGGGTCATCCGGCAAAGGCGTTGAAGGCGTGCTGGGCATGGGACTTTGGCCGAGGGTTCAGGGATTCGTACAATGGCGCGACTGCGGCGTGGGCTGTCTGGGTGGGAAGAAACGCTCAACGTTCAAAGCCCAACGCTCAACGCCAGAGTCCGGAAGATCTGAAGTTGAGCGTTGGGCGTTGAATGTTGAACGTTGAACGTTCACGGCTTCCCGGCGCCTGCGAGGTCCTTGGCCAGGATCTTGAAGAACTCGACGAGGAGCGCGCGCATGCGGGACTGTGCACGCTGAGATTCGGCGATGACCTCGGCGTGGGAGAGTGGGGTTTGGGAGACGCCGGCGGCGAGGTTGGTGATGCAGGAGAGGCCGGCGACGCGCATGCCGGCGGCGTGGGCGAGGATGGCTTCGGGAACGGTGGACATGCCGACGGCGTCGGCGCCGAGCGTGCGGAACGCGCGGATTTCGGCGGGGGTTTCGTAGGTGGGGCCGGAGGTGGCGAGGTAGACGCCATGTTTGACGGGGCTGGCGGCGGTCTGGGCAGCGGCATCGAACGCGGCACGGAGGGCGGGGGCGTAGACGGCGCTCATATCGGGGAAGCGTGCGCCCCAGCGGGGATCGTGCGGACCGATGAGCGGGTTGGCGCCCATGGCGTTGATGTGGTCATCGATGACCATCAAGTCGCCGGGGCGGAGATCGGCGCGGATGCCGCCGGCGGCGTTGGTGAGGACCATGGTGGTGACGCCGAGAGCGGCGCTCAGCACGGTGGGGAGGGCGAGGGGTTGCCAGCCGACGCCTTCGTACCAGTGGCGGCGGCCTTGAAAGATGAGAAGGTCGGCGCCGCCGAGTGGAGCGATGAGCAGGCGCCCGGCGTGGCCCTGGACCTGGGTGTTGCCCAAGCCGGGAATGTCGGCGTAGGCGATTTCGCGGCGTGCGGGGAAGGCATCGGCGACGACGCCCCAGCCGGAGCCCAAGACGAGAGCCCAGCGTGGGCGGGCGTCGGGCACCAAGGCCTGCAGCGCGTCGATAGCAGCCTGAAATTGCGCGTTATTCATGGTGAAACCTGCTTGCGCGGACGAGGCAGTATTGTATAAGGGCTGCGGGTTGGGAAGCGAATTTAGGGCTGTTGCGGAGCTTGGATTGCGCCGGTCCAGCGGCTGAGGGAGCAGACATGAACACACCGGTCGTCACCCCCTTTCAACGTCAAGTCTACGCGGCCCTATGCAGGATTCCACGCGGTCGTGTGATGACCTACCAAGGGCTGGCCCGCCTGGTCGGTTGCGGATCCTGCCAGGCGGTGGGGCAGGCGTTGAAGCGCAATCCGGATGCGCCGCGCGTGCCGTGTCACCGCGTGATTACGTCCTTACTGACCCTGGGAGGGTATTCAGGTAAGCGCGACGGTGAGGCGACCCGGCGCAAGCGGGAGCTGCTGGAAGCGGAGGGCGTGCAATTTGCGGGTGGGCGCCTGGTGGACGCCAGCCGGGTGTGGGTGGGGACGCGATGACGCACGGCGGCATGGACGCGGGAACGCCGATTCGTTGCCGGCTGATGGTGCAGGGGCGCGTGCAGGGGGTTGCGTTCCGCATGAGTGCCTGCACGGAAGCCCGGCGGCTCGGGTTGGGCGGGTGGGTGCGCAACACGCCGGATGGGGCGGTCGAGGTGGTGGCGGAAGGGCCGCAGGAGGCGGTGCAGGCATTCGTGGCGTGGTGTCGGCGCGGGCCGCCGGCGGCGGAGGTGACGAACGTGGCGGTGACCTACACGGAAGCCAGCGGCGGGTTTGCGGGGTTCAACGTGCGGAACGGGGCGGATTGAGGGTTGCTCCGCCGATGCTGGCCGCGCGGCGGAGCGCACGGCCCACCCTGGCTTCCCGTGAAGACCGGCCGACACGGAGGTCGGCCCTCCATCGGTTCGCATCCCACAGCGGCTCAGCCGGCGGTGGGTTTGGCGGTGCGCTGGCCGATGGGGACATAGTCGCAGTGAATGGGGCCGGTGTAGATGGCCCGGGGCCGGAACAGGCGGTTGTGTTCCAGATATTCCAGCACGCGCGCGGTCCAACCGGCGACGCGTGACACCGCGAAGGTGGGCGTGAAGAACTCGGTGGGAATGCCCAGGGCGCGGTACACAAGCCCCGAGAAGAAATCCACATTGGGGTAGAGTTTCTTGGATTCGCCGAGGCGCTTGATGAACTGCTGCTCCAGTTCTGCGGCAGTTTCGTAGAGGCGCTTGGTGCGCGGGTTGTCGCTGGCGATGGCCTTGGCGAGGGGCCCGAGGATGCGGGCGCGTGGATCGTAGGTTTTGTAGACGCGATGACCGAAGCCGGGGATCTTCTCCTTGCGGGCGAGGCGTTTGTCGAGCCAGGCGGGGACCTGTTCGGGTCCGCCGATGTCTTCGAGCATACTGAGGACCAGCTCATTGGCGCCGCCATGCAAGGGGCCCATGAGGGCCGCGACGCCGGAGCCGACGGAGGCGTACATATCGGATAGGGTGGAGGCGACGACGATGGCGGCGAAGGTGCTGGCGTTCATGCCATGGTCGGCGTGCAGGATCAAGTTGATGTCCATGATGCGCTCTTCGACCGGGGTGGGGCGCCGCCCGTTCAGCATGTAGAGGTAGTTGGCGGAGAAGCCGAGTTCGGGATCCGGGTCCAGGGGCATCTTGCCGCGGCGGATGCGCGCGATGGCGGCGGTGACGGTGGCGAGGCCGGCCACGAGGTGCATGGCGGCGCGGACACCGGCCTGCTCATCCATCTCGGGCTGCTGGCTGCTCTCGGAGCGCCGGAACTTGTAGATGGCCTCCTGCTCGCCGCGCGGCAACGTTTCCATGGGGATGGAATCCTCGTCCGTGCCGATGGTGGCCTCGTCGGGGCGGATGTTTTTGTCGAGGGTGGTGAATTCGCGGCGCATGTAGTTGGTGCCGAGGCGCAGGGCACCCATGGGGTGGAGTTCTTCGACGGGAAAGGCCATCAGCATGCGCAGGGTCTGGGGGACTTCGCGATACTGGGCGAGCTTGGTTTTGAACAACGCGAGCTGAGGCTCGGTGGGGAGGTCGCCGCGCTTCAGGAGGTAGATGACTTCCTCGAAGGTGGAATGGGCGCAGAGGTCGAAGACGTCATAGCCGCGGTAAAGGAGGGCGCCCTGGGAGCCGTTGACGTAGCCGACCTTGCTTTCGCAGGCGATGGCGCCTTCGAGCCCGGGGCCCACCTTGCATTCCACGGGCCATTGGACATTCCCGGTGAAGGCGGGCTGCAAGTCGCCCTTCATATCGGCGCGCGCCTCGGCATGCGCTTTGGTGATGATGTCGGTAATTTCCTGGACGCTGTTGATCATGGTCATGCCCTTTCACACACCGGCCCGCGAAACGCGGTCTGGGTGTGGTACTCCGAGAGACACGTTCGGGGAACAGGTGCGTTTTTAGCATGGGGCGGCTGGAGTGTCGATGCGTTTCGCGCGGGGCGGGCTTCTTGACTTGGCGGCGGGGGTGGCGAATACTCGGCGGCCACCTGTGGCAAGTGGCAAGTGGCAAGTGACGAGTGGCAAGTGACGAGTGGCAAGTGACGAGTGGCAAGTGACGAGTGACGAGTGACGAGTGGCAAGTGACGAGTGACGAGTGACGAGTGAC
>CAZWQJ010000017.1:8920-37649 GCA_964635825.1 uncultured Victivallales bacterium
AGTGACGAGTGACGAGTGACGAGTGGCAAGTGACGAGTGACGAGTGACGAGTGACCATGCTGTTGGATGTGAGAGAACTTCGGGTGCGTTTTGGGCCGGAGGACTGTCCGGTGCGCGCGGTGGATGGGATCAGCTTCACGGTGGCCGAGGGGCAGACGGTGGCGTTGGTGGGGGAGAGTGGCTGCGGCAAGAGTGTGACGGCGCTGGCGATGGCGCGGTTGCTGGATGAGCCGGCGGCGCGTTTTGCGGGCGGGCAGATCCTGTTTGCGGGGCGGGACGTGCTGGGGATGGGTGCGGCGGAGTTGAGGGCGTTGCGTGGCGCGGGCGTGGCGTACGTGTTTCAGGATCCGGCGACCTCATTAAACCCGGTGATGGCGATCGGGCGCCAGGTGGGGGAGAGCGTGCGGCTGCACCAGCCCGGCGTACGGGTGGTTGAGGAATCCATCCGGCTCCTGGAGTTGGTGGGCGTTCCGGACGCGGTGTCGCGGCTGCGGGCGTACCCGCACGAGCTGAGTGGTGGGCAGCGCCAGCGCGTGGCGATTGCGATGGCGCTGGCGTGCCGGCCGCGGCTGTTGATTGCGGACGAGCCGACGACGGCGCTCGATGTGACGGTGCAGGCGCAGATATTGGAGCGGATTGTGACGATCCAGCGCGAGGCGCGGATGGCGGTGCTGCTGATCACGCACAACTTTGGGCTGGTGGCGGGGGTTGCGGATTGGGTGCACGTGATGTACGCGGGTGCGATTTTGGAGGGCGGTCCGACGGAAGAGGTGCTGCGGCATCCGGCGCATCCGTACACGCGTGGGTTGTTGGATGCGGTTCCGCGGGTGCGGCGTGTGGGCGGGGACGGCCAGTTGGTGGGCATTCCGGGACGTGTGCCGCATCCGGCGCGGCTGCCGCCGGGATGCCGATTTGCGCCGCGCTGCGCGTGGCGTGCGGAGGGGTGCGAGGCGCAGGAGCCCCCGTTGTCGGTAGTTGGTGAGGCCGAGGGCCATGTGCACCTAGCGCGATGCTGGTACCCGCTGGGGGGGCGCCCGGCGGTGGCGCGGCCGGACGTGCGGGCGGAAGAACCGGTGGCGGCGGGGAGCTCCTGAGTCATGGCGCTGCTGGAACTGAACGAACTGCGGGTGGAGTACCGGGTGCGCGGAGCGGGGCGCATTGCGGCGGTGGACGGGGTGACCCTGCGGGCCGAGCGTGGCCAGTGCGTGGGCCTGGTCGGGGAGAGCGGTTGCGGGAAGTCGACCTTGGCGCAGGCGATCGTGGGGCTGACGGCGCCGGTGAGCGGCGAGATCGTACTCGATGGGCGGCGGGTGTGGCCGCGGCGCCAGGGGCATGGTTCGTTCGCGCGGTCCGTGCAGATGGTTTTTCAGGATCCGTACAGTTCGCTGAATCCCCGCTGGACGGTGGGTGCGGCGCTGCGTGAGGTTTTGCGTGTGCACGGGCTGGCGAGCCGGGCGGGTGCGGCCGCGGAAGTGGTGCGCCTGCTGGAGTGCGTGGAAATGGATGCGGGTTTGGCGGCGCGTTTTCCGCACGAGCTGAGCGGTGGCCAGCGGCAGCGGGTGGCCATTGCGCGTGCGCTGGCCGTGAATCCGGCGCTGATCGTGGCGGATGAGCCGGTCTCCGCGCTGGATGTGTCGGTGCAGGTGCAGGTATTGAACCTGCTGAAGCGCCTGCAGGCGTCGATGGGGATGGCGATTTTGTTCATTTCGCACGACCTGGCGACGGTGCGCTACATGTGCGACCACGTCTCGGTGATGTACCGCGGGCGGATTGTGGAGTCGTCGCCGACGGTGCGGCTGTTTGCGCGGCCGGCGCACCCGTACACAGCGGCGCTGCTATCGGCGGCGCCGGATGTGGAGGAGGGGTTGCGCTCGCGGACCGAGGGGTCGCGGCGATTGGTGCTGGTGGGGGAGCCGCCGCCGGCGACGGTGCAGGTGGATGGGTGCGCGTTCCATCCGCGCTGTCCGTGGCGGGCGGATCGCTGCGAAGAGGTGGATCCGGCGGCGACGGACCGCGGAGAGGGCCAACGGGTATGCTGCCACCATCCGCTGAGTGCGGAGCAAGGAACAGCAGAAATCTGAAGTTCGGCCTTCGCCGTTCGCCGCTTCTTGTTCGAACTTCTGCGGTTCGCCGCGACGTCGCGGCCCCTCACCCCGGCCCTCTCCCCCGCGACGGGGGCGAGGGAGACATGAGCGATGGGGTGGCGGATGGGCGTCGGCTTGATCACTTCCGAACTCGCCGTCTCCCTCGCCCCGCCTTCGGGGGAGAGGGCCGGGGTGAGGGGCATCGGTGTTAAGTGAAGAAGGCTTGCGGTTCAGCCGCCGAGGCCGGGGATGCCGGGCAGACGGCGCATGGAGACGGGGCCATCCAGGATTTCCCGCATGAGGATGGCCGAGCGTTTGCCGGTGGTGTCGGCGAGTTGCCGGAGCAACGCGGCGCGGATGGCGGCGGCGTGGGACGCGCGGTTCGTGGCGCTGCGGGCGGCGAGTTCGTAGTGGTCCGCTTTGGGTAGCGGAGCCGGTTCGGGCGCGGGCGTGATGGGCTCGGCCCGCCGGGCGGCGACGGGTGGCGGAGGCGGAGCGGGTGCCTCGACTCGGCGGGCGCGTGCAGGCAAGGGAATCGCCTTCATGGGCGACTGGATCCGTTGAGCGGGCCGCGGGCGCGGCTGCGGTTGCTGCGGCCGCGGCGGGGGCGAAGCGGGTTTTCGCTCTTCGGCCTGGACATCGGCCGAGTCGCGTTCGAACTCAAACAGCGGTTGTGGGCGGCTTTCCTGGGGGCTGCGCTGCCCGGTGAGGGTGGCGAGAAACTCTTCCAGTTCCTGGCGGGCATCGCGCTCCGGAGAAGGGGGGCGCTCCGGATTCGAAGGCGGGACGGGTGGTGGTGAGCCGGCCCGGGGCCGCTGGCGTGCGGCCTTGACCATCTGGGAGGCCATGGTGACGACCACCACGACCAGCCAGACGATCATGTCCATGTCCGCACGCACGACGGGTGTCGGCTGCATAGGGCCCCTCCAGAGATCGCGCGCAGGCGGTGTCGCCTAGCGCTCTCCGCCTTCCTGCTCTTCTTCGCCGGAGATCGACCGGCGCATGCGGGTATCGGCTTCGACGTTCTGCAGGCGGTAGTAATCCATGATGCCGAGGTTACCGGCGCGGAAGGCCTGGGCCATGGCGCGCGGCACTTCCGCCTGGGCCTCGACGAGCTTGGCGCGCATTTCCTGGACGCGGGCTTTCATTTCCTGTTCGTAGGCGACGGCCATGGCGCGGCGGCCTTCGGCTTCGGCCTGGCGCAGTTTCTTGTCGGCCTCGGCGCGTTCCGTTTCGAGGAGGGCGCCCACGTTGGCGACCTCGCGTGCGCCGCTGACGCCGGCCACGGAGACGTCGGCGATATCGATCGAGACGATTTCGAAGGCGGTTTGGGAATCCAGTCCGCTTTCCAGCACGCGGCGGCTGATGTGGTCGGGATTCTGGAGGACGTCCTTATAGCTATCGGAGGAGCCGATGGCGCTGACGATGCCCTGTCCGACGCGGGCGATGATGGTTTCCTCGGTGGCGCCGCCGACGAGCTGCTTGAGGTTGGTGCGGACGGTGACGCGGGCCTTGACCAGGAGGCGGATGCCGTCCTTGGCGACGGCGTCCAGCACGCTGGTGCCCTTGGCGGGATCCGGGCAGTCGATGACCTTGGGATTGACGCTGGTCTGGACGGCGGCGTGGACATCGCGGCCGGCGAGGTTGATGGCGCAGGCATTCTGGAAGGTCAGGGGGATTCCAGCCTTATCGGCGGCGATGAGGGCGCTGACGACCTGCCCGACGTCACCGCCGGCGAGGAAGTGAGCTTCCAGGGCGTTGGTGTCCAGTTGGATTCCGGCTTTGACGAGCTGAATGCGTGCATTCACGATGCCGTTGGCCGGCACTTTTCGCAGGGACATCCCGATGAGGGAGCCGATGGACACGCTGGCGCCGGACATGAGGGCGCGAATCCAGATCTTGAAGTAGTGGGCGAAGATCGAGACGAACACGAAGAAGATCACGATGACGATCGCGAACACGACAAACGGCAGGCGGTCCATGGTATTTCCTTTCAGCTAGCAGCGACGGCGGGTTGGGTTTGAGAGGACACTTGAGCCACGATGACGCGGCTGCCCTCGACATCGACGACGCGAATGGGGCAATCCTTGGCGATCATTTCGCCGCGGGTGACGACATCGATGCGGCGGCCGTCGATCAGGACATAGCCGGAGGGACGGAGGGGGGAGGCTGTGACGCCTTGCTTGCCGCGTAGGGCGTCGAGGCCCTGCTCGACGGAGGTACTGCCCTTGAGGCTGGAGCCGGCCATGAGGCGTCGGCCGGGGCGGGTATGCGGGAAGATGGTGGTCCACCAGAAGAAGGCGATGGCGATGAGGGCGAGGACGCCGGTGGCGACATAGGGGCCGGCGGCGGGGAAGGCGATGAAGGCATAGACGATGGAAAGGATGAGCAGCGCGACGCCGATGACGCCGAGGACACCGCCTGGGATAAAGAGTTCGACGCCGAGGAAGATGATCCCGGCGATTAAGCTGACGATGAAGATTTCGACTGCCATGGTGTACCGCGTGGCTACGTGTTGGTGGTGCGGTTCGATACCGCGTCGACCACTATACGGTTTCCGAGGACCTCGGCAACGACAATCGGTTGGCCGGCCTCGATGAAAGCGCCGTGTGCGACGACATCGAGACGGCGGCCGGCGATGTCGGCGATGCCGGCGGGGCGCAAGGGGGTGAGGGTGGTGCCTTGGTGGCCAATGAGGGTGGGGTCGGAGGGTGGGGATTCGAAGCCGCTGGTGCGGGTCATGCTGGTATCGAGAGCGAAGCGGTGGAACCAATGGGTTTTGGGGAGGAAGCGGACGAGGGCGAGGCCGGCGAGGAAGACGAGGGTGACGGCCATGCCGAGGTTTTGAATGCTGCGGCGCCAGGCGAGGGCGGGGAAGGTGAGTTCCGGGAAATCCGGGGGAGGCGGGGCGGGGAGTTGGACCATGGAAAGAAGGATGGCGGCGATCATGCAGAAGAGTCCAATGGCGCCGGTGATGCCGAAGCCGGGGATGAGAAAGATTTCGGTGAGGAGGAGGATGAAGCCGACGGTGAAGAGCAGGAGTTCGAAGAAGTTGGAGAGTCCGGCGATGTGGTGGCCCCAGAACCAGAGGGCGAGACAGAGGAGGCCGCCGATGCCGGGGAAGCCGAACCCGGGCGTCTTGAACTCGATGTAGAGGCCAAGGAGTCCGAGGGCGAGCAGGATCCCGGAGAAGGGGAAGCCCTCGATGACGCGGGCGATGCGTTCGGCGCCGGTGATGGAGACGTTGACGACCTCGGCGTCGGGCAGGCCGACGGCGACGAGCAGTTCATCGAGCGACTTGACGGTGCCGCTGGAGAGCAGGGCCTTGCCGCCCTCGCGCAGGGGTTCGGCGGCATCGACGGCGGTGAGCGTCAGCAGTTGGCCGGCCGGGCAGATGACACGGTCGCCGATCTTGTATTCGAACTCGGGGCGGATCATGGCTTCGGCGAGTTGGGGGTCGTAGCCCTTGGCCTGGGCGGCGGAGCGTGCGAGGGCGATGGTGGGCGACATCACTTTTTCTTTCAGGTCGTCGGGTACGGCCTGGGCGCCGCCGGTGGGAAGGGGCGACATCATGATGGGCATGGCATCGCCGATGAGGCCGTGGGGCGTCATGTAGATGCCATCGGTGGCAAAGGAGATGATGGCGCCGGCGGAGATGGCACGGGGGTTGACGAAGGCGTAGGTGGGCATGGGGGCATCGAGCAAGATCAGCACCATTTCCTCGGCGGATTCCAGTTTGCCGCCGGGAGTGTCTATATCGAGGACGACGGCGTCGGCCTTCTGGGCCTTGGCTTCTTCCATGCCGCGTCGGAAGGCGTAGAGGAGTCCGCGCTCGATCATGTCGTGGACGGGGATGACGTAGACGAGGGCGCGCTCCGGGGCGGGCTCGGCGGCAGGGGCCCTGTTGACCGGAGCAAGGGCTCCGAGCAAGGCGACAGCGAGTAAAGAAAAGTAGCGTTTCACGGTGCCCATTATGCATACTGGAACGCATGGCGGGCAATGCAATTGCGATGGGGGTTGGGGCATGAAGCTCGAAAAGGGGACGGCGCTGGTGACGGGGGGAGGGGTGCGCATTGGGCGAGCGATTGCCGAGGCGCTGGCGGCGCGCGGGTGCGCGGTGCTGATTCACTACCGGCGGTCGCGGGCGGGGGCGGAGGGCGGGGCGGCGGGGATCGTGGCGGCGGGCGGGAAGGCGCAGACGGTGGCGGGCAGCCTGGATACGCCGGCGAGCTGCGCGACGCTGATGCGGCGGGCGTTTGCGCGGGCGCCGGGGCTCAGTATGCTTGTTAATAGTGCTTCGCTATTTAACAAGGACGCGCTGGTGGCGATGACGCCAGCCGGTCTGCAGCGCGAGTTTCAGGTGAACTTGTTTGCGCCGATGCTGTTGACGCAGGCGCTGGCGTTGCGGTTGCGTGGACGTGGGCGTGCGGGGCGCGGGGCCGTGGTGAATCTGGTGGACCGCCGGGTGGCGGGGGTGGAAGCGGGGTGCGCGCCGTATTTGCTGAGCAAAAAGGGTCTGGCAGATTTCACGCAGATTGCGGCGTTGGAGCTGGCGCCGTGGGTGACGGTGAACGCGGTGGGGCCTGGGGCGATCCTGCCGCCGCCGGGCAAGGGGGCAAAGGCGGTGCGCGATCTGGCGGGGGCTGCGCCGCTGGCGTATCGCTGCACGCCCGGGGATGTGGCGCGCGCGGTGGTGTACCTGCTGGAGTCCGACGGCGTCACGGGGCAGACGGTGTACGTGGACAGCGGCCAGCATCTTTTGGGGTCTTAACGTGGCGCCACCGATCAGTCTGACGGTTTGTGTGCCGGCGCACAATGAGGCGCCGACGTTGCGCGAGTCGGTGGAGGACCTTCTTGCTGAACTTCAGCCGGCGGTGCAGCGGCTGGACATTGTCATTGTGAATGATGGCAGTGTGGATGGGACGGGCGCGATAGCGGATGCGCTGGCGGCGGAGCATGCGGCGGTGCGCGTGCTGCATCACCCGCGCAACATCGGGTTTGGGTTGACCTACCAGGACGGGCTGGCGGCGGCCACAGGGGAGTATTTCACCTGGTTTCCGGCGGATCACGAGAACCTGGCGGCGGAGTTGGTGCAGGCGGTGGGTGCGGTGAAGCCGGGGGTGCTGGTGACGACGCAGCACGTGGACACCGACCCGCGCTCGTGGCGGCGGCGGATCCTCTCGCGCACGTACACGGCGTTGGTGAACCTGATCAGCGGTTACCGCCTGCGCTACTACAACGGGCTCACGATTTATCCGACGGCGGCGCTGCAGGGCACGCCGGTGGGTGCGCAGGGGTTTCTGATGCAGGCCGAGGCGATGGTGCGATTGATGCGGCGCGGTTATGGCGTGGTGGAACTGGAGTACCCGCTGGGCAAACGCAAATCGGGGCGGTCGGAGGCGGTACGGTTGCGGGCGCTGCGGCAGGCGGCGCGTGATGTGGGGAGGATCTGGGAGGCAAGGGAGAAGTAATAAGTAAGAAGTAAGAAGGAAGAATTAGGAGGGAAGACATTAGCATCCTATAGAATTCATAATCGTAATCGTACGCTTAATCATAATCTACTGCCGCAGAGAGGATTGGGAGTGGCCAGCCCTCAAGTTCGGGTGAAGCCAGCATTCGGCGGGAAGCAACGACCAAGTGCACCGCCGAGACTCTCCGGGGTGACTGGGGGCGGCACGCACGGAAAGAGCGGGCGGGAACTTGGGGGGCCCACGACGGTGTCCGGCGCAGGTCGGGCAACCCCCTCGCGGAAACCATAACGCGAAGGAGGGCTGATCGTGGGAGTCGGATACAAATTTCCGGACGGTAGGAGCTACTACGCGCATTTTGCACACCTGGGACTACGGTACCTGTGAATGCCTGCGACACAATGCCTCACGCGAGAGCCGGATGCGGGAAATCTGCACGTCCGGTTCGACGAGGGGGAGGGCGGCTGCCTGAAAGGGCGCCCCCTCTCTACTCTACTGTCGACAAAGCTCGTGACAAGGATCCCGACAAAGCGCTGACGCATCTACGCCATTTGAATCGAAGGAACAGCGTACGCGCCGTTGGCTCGACGTGGCTCCCTTGACTCACGAGCGGCGCATGCGGCTCGGCACCCGCCTTCGCGCAGACGCTACGGCGGGGCAAGCAGCCTCGCCCTCCGTGAAGCTCACGGTGAACACTTGGGTGGGCTCACCGTTCCTCTGAACGGAGTGGTTCCGGTTTAGGATGGTGGCGGGCGGGGGATTGGGGTAATACGGCGCGGCGATCGGCGTGAAAGGTGCATGGTGAAGACGCTCCTCATCGACAACTACGATTCGTTTACATTCAACCTGTACCAGGCGTTGGCGCAGGTGAACGGAAGCGAGCCCGTGGTTGTGCGCAATGACGCCATCACGCTGGAGGGTGTTCGCGGGCTGGCGCCGGACAACATTGTGCTTTCGCCGGGGCCTGGCCGACCGGAGCATGCGCGCGATTTTGGGGTGTGCCGAGACGTATTGCTGCACATGGATGTGCCGATCCTTGGGGTGTGCCTGGGCAGTCAGGGGTTGGGGGCGGTATATGGGGCGCGTGTGGATCATGCCCCCGCACCGATGCATGGGCGCAGCAGCGCCATCTGGCATGACGACGCCGAACTGTTCGCGGGCATCCCGCAGGGGTTTCTCGCGGTGCGCTATCATTCGCTGGCCGTCGTGGGCGAGTTGCCGGCCTGTCTGCGCCGCATCGCCTGGACCGCGGATGGGGTGCTGATGGGCCTGCGCCATGTCGAACGTCCGCTTTGGGGCGTGCAGTTTCATCCGGAGTCCATCCAAACGGAGTATGGCGTGGCGTTGCTGGAGAACTTCCGGGCGATCACGGAGCGGCGCGGTGGTGGACGGCGGGCGCCGGTGGTGGCGTCGCCGGAGCCCGCGTCCCGTCCGGTGCCGCCGCCGTCGGCGTGGGATGTGATCTGGGCGCGGGCGCCGTCGGCGCCGTCGGCGGAGGCGGTCTACCTGGCGCATGTGGCCCGGCGCGCGCGCAGCGTGTGGCTCGACAGCAGCCTCGTGGCGCCAGGGTTGTCGCGGTTTTCGATCATGGGGGCTGCGGATGGGCCCTCGTCGTACGAGGTGCGCTACCGCGTTGGCGAAGACGTGGTGACGACGGGGAATGCGCCGACCGGGGCGGCGGATGGGGAAGCGCTCTTCGCGCACCTGCAACGGGTGGTGCGCGAACGGGGCTGCTCAGCTCCAGAACTCCCTTTTGATTTCCATGGCGGATTTGTTGGCTACCTCGGTTACGGCATGAAGGGCGACTGCGGTGCAATGCCGGGCCCGCGCGCCGCGCAACCGGACGCCGTGTTCCTCTTCCTGGATCGATTCCTGGTCTTCGATCACGAGCAGCAGGACACCTACGTGGTTGCGGTATGTCCAACGGGGGAACGCGCGGTGGCGGAGGCGTGGGTGGCGGGCATGGTGCGTACGCTGGAGGACCCGCTGCCGGCGCCCGCCGAAGCCGAAGCGGCGCCCGAATGTCCGGGTGGCCGATTTGCGCGCGGGGCGGCGGACTACCGCGGGGACATCGCGGCGTGCCGGGCGCAGATCCTGGAGGGGGAGAGCTACGAAATCTGCCTGACCAATATGGTGCATGTGCCGGGGCGCGCGGACGCTGTGTCCACCTACCGCCGTCTGCGCCGCCTGAATCCGGCGCCCTACGCGGCCCTGTTCCGTGTGCCGGGGCTGGATGTGCTCTCGTCGTCGCCGGAGCGATTTCTGCGGGTGGATCGCGAAGGGGGCGTGGAGTCCAAGCCGATCAAGGGCACCGCGCGGCGCGGCGCCACGCCGGCGGAAGACGAGGGGCTACGGGACGCGCTGCGGGGCAGCGAGAAGAACCGGGCGGAGAATTTGATGATCGTGGATTTGATGCGCCATGATCTGGGTGGTGTGTGTGCGATCGGCAGCGTGAGCGTGCCGGTGCTGATGGGGATCGAGAGCTACGCGACGGTGCACCAGATGGTCAGCACGGTGCGGGGCCGCCTGCGCCCCGATGTGGATGCGGTGACCGGCGTGCAGCATGCCTTCCCTGCGGGATCCATGACCGGCGCGCCCAAGCTGCGCACGATGGAAATTCTGGACCGCCTGGAGACGGAGGCGCGCGGCATCTACTCCGGAGCGCTGGGCTACTTCAGTCTGAACGGCGCGGCCGATCTGAGCGTGGTCATCCGCACGATGGTGATGGCGGATGGCGAGACGACCATCGGCACCGGCGGGGCCGTGGTGGCGCTCTCCGATCCGGAGGAGGAATGGGCCGAGATGCGCCTCAAGACCAGGGCGTTGATGCAGGCGCTGGGGGCGAGGATGAAGTGAGGGGCGGCGCAGCAACTCTCGCGCATCAGGAAATCCCTGATTTGCGCCCATTGCGGCGATGACACCTTGATGTTACTAGTGAGTTCTGGAAATTCGCGCCGTAGCTCCACAGGAAAAACGGAACCGGGGACATACCTCCGCCGAAGGTCGACGTGTTTCGATCGCGATCAGCCGGCGGCAGCGAGTTGGTAAGAAAACTCGCCCACATCGGTTTGTAGTTTTGCTTGCTCGATCGTCATGCTTACGATGCGCCCTTGGTTGTCGAGTTCCACAAGAACGTTGTCGTTCAGGTCTCGGGTCTCCACAATGGGCTTATCGCTGAAGTTGAGCAGCAGCGTGTCCGTGTCTGCAAAGTACTTAACCTTCATGGACGTTCTCCCTTGCGCAGTGTACCGCAGGCGCAGCGTTGCGTCGAGTGTGCGTGCGATCCGTGTGGGCGGGCGTGCCCGCGCGCGGAGCGCCCGGGCCACCGGCGGGGCCAATCCACTACGCGGGCAGGGCGGCCTGGCGTTTGCCGGCGATGAAGCGGATGAGTTCGATCGCCATGAACTTGTGGTAGGGCGGTGTGGTGTGGACGGTGTCGAGTGCCGCAAACTCGGCGAACAGCGGCTGCTTGGCGAATAGGGGGTAGACTTCCACCACGCTGGCACCGACCTCGCGCGCGACGGCAGCGGCGACCATTTCCTTCTCGGCGATCTCGGGGTAGAGCATCGGGCAGTCGAAGGTGATGACCGACGAGCCGCGATTGCGCAGCTGCTGGATGCAGTAGGCGAGGTCGGAGCGGTTTTCCTCGTTGCGGGAGATGGTGACCATGATGGTGGTGTCGGGGTGGTGGCGCATCACGGTTTCGAGGTAGTCGCGCCGGGCGAGGGTGGGGGTGAGGCCGCCGCGATTGACGCGCACCCACTCGAGGCCGGGGTTGTGGTAGTGCAGGATTTCGTAGGCGATGTCGGTGAAGCTGCCCTGGCTGGCCCAATGCATGGACATCGTGAACGAGTGGCCGAGCACGCAGAATTTCTGTGGCTGCATGGCGCGGATGGCGCCGGCGCAATCGCGGATTTCCGGCAGTGCGAGCAGCTCCTTGGCGTAGGTGGCGGCGGTGATCTTGCCGCGGAAGCGTTCGGACCAGTTCTTGATCTTGCGCGAGACGAGGTGCCAGATATCGGCGGACACATCGAACGGGCAGGCGGCACATTGCGGCGCCAGGATCTTGCCCATGGCGATGAATTCGTCGCGGTCGTAATCGATGCCAAGCTCGTCGAGGCTGACGGGCAGTTCCAGCGCCATGTAGAGAGGGAAGAGTTGCTGCACGGCCGTGGCGTCCAGGGTTTCCTGGAAGACGAGCTGGTAGAGGCTGGCGACGGCGCGGATGTTGGTTTCGGGATTCCCGTGGGCGAGGCGCCGCAGGTGGCGGGCCAGCACGTTGACGGGGAGGCCCTCGGCGAGGGCCAGGCGGGCGCGTAGCAGGCCGCGGACGTGGGTGTCGCACTCGCCGCCGGCGGAGGTATCGCTGCGGCCATCCTGGACCCAGGCGGCGGCATCGACGGGGCGGGTGGCCGCCAACTCGTTGAAGAGGGTGGCGAGGGCCTGCAGGACGCTGTCGGCGCCGGTGAACGCGAAGGCGGCGGCATCGCCCTGGTTGCGCTCACGGTGGAGGAGAATCTGGTGGGCGTGGATGCCGGCGATGCAGGCTTCCACGAACTGCCGCTTCCGAACTTCAGGGGTATTGTCGTCTGTGGCCATTAGCGTGTGCTCGATTTGCGGATGGGGGCCACGTTGTCGGTGCGGGTGCGCGCGACGCGCTCGATGGTGTCGCCCATGCCGAAGACGCTGAAGCCGGTGCCGGTGCCTTGACCGGAGAGTCGGAACAGCGTGCCGGCCATGTAGCAGGTGGTGCGGGTGACGACGTAGTCGAGGGCGTGGCCGCCGAAGATGCCGGCGTTGCCTTCCTCGTCTTCGCCGCGGAAGCCGCCTTCGGCGCGGGGGTCGCCCGTGCGCAGGGCCTGCAGCTTGAGGCAGTGCTTGTCGAGGTGCTTCAGGACCCAGGGCGTCCAGTCCTTGCCGGCGGCCTTGGCGATATCGAGCACGTTGTTGGCCTGCACGCCGAAGGCGTTGAACGGGCGCACATGCGGCTCGTTGGCCATGATCCATTCGCCGTAGCGCACCATGGCGTCGAGGTACTTGGCGTTGCCGCTGAGTTTGTAGGCGGCGAGGACGACGACGACGATGCCGTCATCGTTGCGCAAGAGGTAGCGGTCATTGCCTTCGCCGAGGCCCCAGTGGTGGTTGAGGGGGAGGGCTTCCATGGCGCGGATGTCCTGGATGGCGTAGATGCCGCCGTCTTCGCGCTGGCAGGTGAGGACGCGGTCGGCAGCGTCGAGGATGACCTGCACGTAGCGTCCTTCGCCGGTGATGTTGTAGCAGTGCCAGAGGGGGATGGCGATGGCCTGGTGGATGGCGTCGACGGGGTCGCCGGGGTAGTAGACCTGTTCGGGGTAGTAGGAGCAATGGCGGGGCATGCCGACGTCGGGGCGCCAGGAACGGGTGATAAAGTCGCAGAAGGCCTGTCCGTGGCGGAGGTAGTCGTGGTTGCCAGTGAGGTGGTAGAGCATGAGCATGCCGGAGGCGGCCTGGGCGCCGTCGAGCGTGCCGGCGAAGTTTTCGTGGGCAAAGCGTTCGGCGATGGCGCCGTGGGTGACGCTGTAGTAGGGGTCCAGCGGCTGGAGGGCGCGAATGAAGCGGGCACCCATTTCGGCGGCGTCGAGGTAGCGCTTATCGCCGGTGATCTTGTAGGCGTCGGCCAGCACGAAGAGGGCGCGGCCGTGGGTCCAGTTGATGCCGGGCACGTACTGCTTTTTGGGCACGAAGTAGTAATAGAGGAAGCGCCCGAGGTTGGCGTCGCACCCCAGCAACCCATGCTCGCGCGTCAGCTGCGAATTGACGAACCAGTCGGCCGCCAGCAGTGCGCGTTTCAGGAATTGATCACGATCTTTCTTCGACAGGCCCTTGCTCATGCGGAATCCCCCCCAATGTAATCAAAAGCAATGATGCTGGCGGATTCTGCAGGCAGTGTCAAACGGGAATCAGGGCACGGACTTGCTTTTGGGCCATTTCGGGCACACGGCCGACACGGAGGTCGGCCCTCCAGATCGAAACCCGTCAAAAGAAAGGGCCGTGTGAATCAAGGCAGTGCGGGTCGCGGGGACGCGGCCATGGCGGTGGCGGCGGGTTCGGGCGCCGACTGCACGCGCTCGGTCCAGCGGATGATATGAACGGCCACGATGCCGGCCATGGTCGAGAGCAAGGCGTTGATGCCGAAGATGATCAGTTCGTATTGGAGGTCGATGTGGATCATCCACATGGTTTGGACCCAATAGACGGGGAAGTAGAGGAGGTTGGTGATGTTGAGGACGAGGAAGACGCCATGGTGGGGGATGCCGTAGCGCGGGGTTTCGCCGCGGTCGATGGCGGCGATGTCGCGCTTCACGCTGTTGATTTGCCAGATCATGATTGCGGTGAGGATGACCTTGGCGGGGATGAACCACATGGCGTGCCAACGGACGGCCCAGATCATGCCGTGCAGGTACATGTAGTACATGAATACGAGGATGAAGAGGATGTTGAGTACGGATCCGATGACGCCGAGGTTGAGGGCGAAGATGGCGGCGTGGGGTTTGGCGGGTGCGGACTTCACCTTGTCGACGCTGTCTTCGTAGCCGTCGGGGCTCCAGGGGGCGGGCGGGCGGTAGTGGGTGTCGCCTCCCATGCGTTTCCAATCGCGATAGGCCATGATCATCAGGGCGGTGGCGAGGATATTGAAGGGCCAGACCCAGAGGAAGATGAGGCGGTAGGCATAGTCTGAGCCGCCGCAGAGCCACTTCAGCATGTCCATATAGAGGCCGGCGATGAGGCCGGCGCCGATGGTGGCGGCGGAGCGGATCAGGGCGGCGGCGGAGCTGAACTGCCCGTAGCGCGATTTTGGCAGCAGGCGCATCAGGAGCGGATAGCCGGCGGTGTCCTGCAGGACGTAGTTGAAGGTGGTGACCATGGTGCCGAGCAGGGCGGTCCAGAAGTAGAGGTCGCCGGGGAGGGTGACGCAGAGCCAGATCCAGGCGCCGAAGCCGGTGACGGCGGTGAAGACTTTTTCGTAGGTGACGATGCGCAGGGGGTGCCAGCGGTCGACGAGGGTGGCGGTGAAGTAGGTGGCGACCATGCCGGCGATGGCGCCGTACATGGAGAGCTTGCCCATCTGATCGAGGGTCAGGCCCATCTGTTTGCTGAAGAAGACATTGAACATGCCGAGCGAGTAGGCGATGCGGCCGACGGCGCCGGTGAGGAAGAAGTACCAGTAGAAGCGGACGGAGAAGGATTCCTTGCTGTAGGTTTTGATATCGGAGAGGAGGCCCTTGGGGCGGCCGGCCTCGCCGGTGATGGGTGGGTACTGGCCCTCGCGGACGAAGATGCACATCAAGCCGAAGCCGACGAGGTAGACGAGTGCGCCACCGGTGAGGATTTCGCGCATGTGGGTTTCGGCGAACTTGAAGATGAATCCGTGGTAGAGGGCGCCGGCGAAGACGCCGACGATGCGGAAGAGGCCCATGAAGCGGCCGAGGAATTGGGCGGGGACGACGTCGTTGAAGAGGTACCAGAAGACGGAGTTGACGAAGAGGTTGAAGAACTGGAAGAGCACGAGGAAGATGGCGATCATGAGGATGATGAGGGTGTTGGGCGCCATGGCCTGGACGGCGGGGATGGAATGCCGGAGCCAGACGGCGATGGGTTCGCTCCAGCCGAGCATCATCAGGGTCAGGGTCAGGAAGGGCATGGTCCAGACGATGAAGGGGATGCGGCGGCCCCAGCGGCCGCGATGGCGATCGCTCTTGAAGCTGACCCAGGGGCAGACGGTCATGTTGAGGATGGCGGGCAGGGTGGTCATGATGACGGACATGAGGGTGCTGGAGGCACCGAGGGATTCCAGCTTCAAGGGGAGGACGGTGGGGACGACGGCTTCCATGATGGTGAAGACGAAGTCGCCCCAGAGGAGCCAGGCGAAGAGGGCGGTGAGGCCGGCCTTGGTGTAGGACAAGGTGCCGACGGTGAAGGTGGTATCGGTCAAGCTGATGCCGAAGGGGCCCAGGACCTGGGGGCGACTGAGGAGTACGAGCAGCACGATGGGGTAGACGAGCAGGAGCAGCCCGCCGGCGCGCAGGCCGGTCTGCGACATGGCGGCGAGCGCGACGGCCTCCGGCGCCTCGGCGGAACCGCCCTCGCGGACGATCACGTCGCTCACGGACAAGATCGGCACGCCATCGTCATCCCGGATGGTGATGACGCCGTTGGTTTCGATCAGGATGGCGTTGACGGGGTTGGCGAGCAGCACGGCGAGGTCTTCATTTTCCTCGCGGGTGCGATCGCCGAGGACGACGACGGGGATGACGCCATTGGTTTCACCGCTCGGGATGGTGAGGATGCCGTCGATGGGGCGGTAGTCCTGCCCTTCCTGGGCGGTTCCGGCGACGGTGCGATACTGCACGGTGATGGGCTCGCGGTAGGGGCGAGACAAGGCGACATTCAGGAAGGCCTTGCTGGTCCCGCGGTTCAGTTCCGGGACCTTCTGGGAGTCGATGGCCATCGTGGGCATGGCGTCGTTATCGACGATGGTGGCGAAGGCGACATTGGTGACGAGGGTGGCGTTGACGGCGTCGCGCAGGTCGAGCGCAAAGCGCGCTTCGGCGCCATCGACGGTTTCGTCGCCCGGAACGCGAACGGTGATGGTGGCATTGGTGCGCCAGGCGGCGATGGTGGCCAGGCCCTCGGCGGCCTGGTAATCCTGGCCCGCGACGGCCTCCAGGTTGCGCGTGGTATAGCGCACGGTGACATTGGAGGCGATGGGGTGGGTGAGTTGAAGGTGGAATTTGGCCTTGCCGAGGCCGCGGTCCAGTTCCGCGAAGCGGACATCGTGGACGGACAGGAGTGCGGGCCCATCGTCGTCCAGGATCGTGGCGGTGGCCATGGGTGTGAGCAAGGCGGCGAAGGTGATATTGGACAGGGCTAGATGCAGGTTCTCGTTGCCGCGTTCGTCCAGGGTGTCGCCCAGAACGTCGACGATGAACTGGGTATTGGTGCTCCAGGCGGGGATGGTGAGGCGGGCGCTTTGGGGCGTGTAGTCGGCCGGTGCCGTGGCGGTGCCGTCGCGGGTGCTGACATCGACGGTGACGTTTGAGGCGCAGGGGCGCGAGAGCTGGAGGCGGAAGATGGCGCGGGCGCGGCCGTGATCGCGCTCCCGCAGGGTCATATCGTTCACCCAAAGGGTGATGGGTTCATCGTCTTCCCGGATGGTGGCGGTGGCGGACGCCTGCTCTCCGAGTTCAGCCCCTTGAGGCGATTCCAGCGTAAAAAAGAAGTGTTCGTTGGTGGGTTCGGGCCGGTTGTCGCCGAGGGTCCAGGTGGTGATGGTGCGGGATGTGCGGCCGGCTGGAATGGTGAGGAGGCCGTTGGTGGCGACATAGTCCTCGCCGGCGGTGGCATCGCCGTCGGCGGTGGTGAAGCGAACCACGACATCCTCATCGGTGGCATGCGAGAGTTGGACGCGGAAGGTGGTTTTGGCCAACCCTTGGTGCCCCTCCAGTGCCTTGCCGAAGTGAGAGAAGACGACGATGCCGCCGAGGAGAACGAGGCCGAGGGCTGCGACGGCGTAGAAGAAGGTGGCTTTCAGGCCCCAGCGCTTCATGCGCAGGAGGCCGAAGCCGGCGAACGTCAGGGTCGCGCAGGCGGCGAGCCCGAGGGCCAAGGCGCCGTTGAGCCAGTGGCGCGCCACGGCATTGTGCAGGACGAGATCCGAGATGGGGCCCGCGTCGGAACCGATGGCGTACCAGCGGCACGCCAACGCCAGCAATGCGATCAAGCCCGCCAGCCCGACGAACAGGTTCAGTCCGGCCAGTGCCAGGATTCGTGGGGTGCGCGGCCCCGGTTCCGGCGCAGGCTTTCGCGGCGATTCCGCGCCGGTTGGCGGTGGTGTCGTGGACATGGAGCCGGAGCGTAACACGGCGTAAATGGCCGACGCAATAGTAGGACGCCGGAGGCTTCTCTTTTTTGTGCAACGCGCTCGATTCCGGGGGTCGGCTGTGCCACGTTGTGGCGATGGTGTGTGCGACATGGCGTTGGAGCGGCAGGCGCGGGAGGGACGTGGCGATGACGACGGCGATTCTTAAATCGATGCGTGGGCGGCGGATCCGGCATATAGGGGAGCTGACGCGGGAGGAGGTGCTGGCCGTACTCGATTTGGGGCAGTGGATGCGGGAGCACCCGGCGGATCGGACCTACGCGGATTGTGGCCGCGGGAAGACGCAGGGGCTGGTGTTTGTCTACGAATCGACGCGCACGCGCATGGGGTTTGAAACCGCCATGACGGAGTTGGGCGGCGCCAACATCTACATGCCGACCTCCACGACCATGATCAACAAAGGGGAAACCTGGGCCGACACGGCGCGCGCGATGAACCGGATGGTGCAGTTGGCGACGCTGCGGTTGTGGGATCAGGCGCACGTCGACGAGATGGCCGCCCAGATGGACATTCCGTTGATCAACGCCTGTTCGCCGCAGGATCACACGACGCAGGTGCTGGGGCAGTTGCTGACCATGCGGCGGTCGCACGGCGGGCTTGAGGGGCTGACGGTCTGTTACGTGGGCATGACGCGTGGGGTGGTGCATTCGTTGATGCGGGTGTGCCCGCTGCTCGGGATGCACTTGACGACGGCCTGTCCGCCCGCGTACACATTCGATCCGACGGTGCTGGCGGATGGGATGGCGCGGGCCAGGGCGGCGGGGACGCGGATCACGATTCTGCACGATCTGATGGAAGCGGTGAAGACGGCGGACGTGATCGAGGGTGGGGTGCTGCTGCGTAGCAAGCTGGCGGGCGAATCGCTGCCGGAAGAGGCGCAGGTCATCGTCGACAATTTCCAGGTGAACCGGGCGGTGCTGCAGGCCGCGAAGCGCGGGTGCACGTTCCAACATTCCGGGCCGATCTTTCGAGGCTACGAGATGACGGACGACGTGCTGGACGATCCGCGATCGCTGGTTTGGGAAGAAGCGGCGAACGCGAAATACGTGAAGAAGGCGTTGATCGCGATGTTGTTGGGGGACGGGTGATCGTGGCGGTGAGGCAGGAAAATCCGGCGGGAGTGCCGGGACAAGGAGCTTGCGAACGACATGCTTGTTGACATGCGAGTGGCGAGGTGGACGGTTCTGCTGTTGGTGTTGATGGGAGCGATGGTGATGCCCGCCGGGGCGGAGTCATTTTACCGCAATCCGGACGAGCGCGACAATCCGGTGGTGGACATGCCCTTTGCCACGCGCTGGGAGGTGGATAGCGGGTATGTCTTTCCCGCGGAAACGACGGCGGCCGGCTGGGAAGATCTCTCTGCGGTCGAGATCGGCGCCTGGGCCCGGTTTGGCAACTGGGAGTCGGAGTATGGGCTCGACTTCGATTTGTGCGGGCATTGGGATACGATGCTGGTGGATTTCTCAGCCGAAGAGACGGATGTGTACCCGCTGACGATGGCGCGGGTGGCCCTCGAATGGACCCAGCGGTTTGAGAACGGCGGTGGGTTGGCGGTGGATGCGGAGCCCGGCTTGTATTCGGGCATGGAAAGTTTCGAGGGCGATGACTTCTCGGTCCCCTTTGGATTCACGGGCACAATGGCGGTGAATCCGTCGTTTGCCTGGCTGGCCGGCTTGAGTGTGTACCCCACGTTCGATCAGGTGGTTGATCCGCGACTGGGCGTGCGGCTGGCACACCGCGACAACGTGATCCTCGACATTGCCTATCCGGAAACGCGGCTGGTGCTGAGTCCGGTCGACGGGTTTCGCGTATCGGCGGGCGTTAGTGTGAAGCTGTGGCCCGAGTACAACATGGGCGACGATCCCCGCGAGCGGTTGCAGTACGACGAAATCCGCGCATCGGGCGCGCTGGAATTTGCGGTTGGGCCGGCGCTGGAGCTGTCGCTGCAGGGCGGCTACCTCATGGAGCGTGAGATGGCTTTTGAATCGGGCGGTGAGGATGTGGAAATCGAGGATGCGCCGTTTGCGAAACTGGGACTGAATGGTCGCTTCTAGGTTGATTTGTTTTGGGAGTACTGGACATGAAAGCATGGTGGATGGTGGCAGTCGTCGCGGTTGGTTTGTTGGGGTGTGAAATGGCGGACACGGGGCCTTCGCCGGATGAGGCAGGCAACCCGCAGCCGTCGTCGTCGGACAACAACACGCCGTCTCCATCTCCGGCTCCAGCCGACAACGCGGCGCCGACGGCGGCGCAGGGTGAGCAGGCCGAATGGGATGCGATCACGTGGCACACGGCCAAGGGCCCCAACTGCAGGGGTGCGCAGCCGGTGATGTCGCTGCAGGCAACCGTGATTGAAGGTGGAGAGAAGGTGCGCTTCTCCTTCGATCGCTTCCCCTGGAGTTCGGATGGGCATGTGCATTTCTTTGTGTGGACGGGCGACCACTGGGACGGCGGTAAGTTCGACTGGATCCGCAAGGGCGGGCAATCGGTCAAGCTGATGGAAAACGTGGCGGCTGGCTACAATGGGTTGTCCATCCCCCGGTCCGGAACGCCGGTGGCGTATGCCTGGACGGATGAAGGGGGCCGGCAGCGCAGCAATCTCTCCAAGACCACGTGGCCGTAACGGACGGATGTGCCCGAACACCGGGCGTTGCAGTCGTTGATGGCGGTGGATATACTGCCTCCGCAAGGGCGGGGCACGTGATGTTGCGCTTTCTGTTCAACGAGACGCTGCGGGACGATGACCTGCCGGTCGGCATGGTGGCGCTGGATTTTGTGCGGGCGGTGGCCCGGCAGCCGGGAACCAAGGAAGGCTGCCGCGAGGGCGATTGCGGGGCCTGCACCGTGCTGATTGGCGAGCCGGATGGGGACGGCTTTCGCTATCAGGCGGTGACCTCGTGTCTTGTTCCTGTTGGCCACTTGCATGGCCGGCACATGGTTTCCGTGGAAGGGCTCAATGGACCGGGGCTGTCACCGGTGCAGCAGGCCATCGTCGATGCCGGTGCCACTCAATGTGGGTTTTGCACGCCGGGATTCGTGGTGAGTCTGACGGGGTTCCTGTTGGGTGACGCGCCGTTGACAGAGGCGGAAGCGCTGGCGGCGATCGAGGGGAACATCTGCCGTTGCACGGGCTATGCTTCCCTGGTGCGGGCGACGCGCGCGATTCTGGACGCGGTGAGGGGGCGGGTGCCGGAGAGCGGCAGCCGTCTGCCTGCGCTGGTGGCGATGGGTGCGGTGCCTGCGTACTTTCTGGATGCGCGTGCCCGGTTGGGGGTGGTTCCTGCGCGCGAGCCGGCCCCGGAGGATGCGGCGGTGGTGGCCGGCGGCACGGACGTATTCGTGCAGAAGGCCGAGGCGCTGGGCAAGGTCCCGCTGCGGCTGCTGGCGGACGAGCCGGGCCTGCGCCGCATTCGCGAGGACGAGGCGGGCAATTTGACGATCGGCGCCATGGCCAGCCACGAAGACCTTTTGCGTGCGCCGGCCCTGGCCGCCTTTGTGCCCGACATCGAACCCGTGATGCGGCTGGTGTCCTCGCAGTTGATCCGGCGCCGCGCCACGGTGGCCGGCAACATCATCAATGCGTCGCCGATCGCGGATGTCACCATCTTGCTGCTGGCGCTTGGCGCGGTGGTGGGGATGCGGCGAGGCGGTGATCGGCGCGAGCTGGCGCTGGCGAATCTGTACAAGGGCTACAAGAAACTGGACCGGGAACCGGGCGAAATCATCGAGTGGGTGCGCATCCCCGCGGCACGGCGCGGCTGGCGATTTCATTTTGAGAAGGTGTCGCGGCGCCGACACCTGGACATTGCCTCTGTCAACACGGCGATCGGTGTGCACATGGAGGGCGATGTGGTGGCGGAGGTCACGCTGTCGGCCGGTGGTGTGGGGCCGATCCCGATGGTGTTGACGCGGGCGGCCGCGGCGTTGTGCGGGCGGCCGATTTCGGTGGCCAGCGCGCGTGCGGCCATGGCCGCGGCGGGGGAAGAGATCGCGCCCATCAGCGATGTGCGGGGATCCGCCACCTACAAGCGGCTGCTGCTGCAACGGCTGCTGTTGGCGCACCTGGTGGTGCTGTTCCCGGCTGCTGGGCTGGAGGAGTCGTTGTGCTGAAGAACGCCGATTCTCCCATGCACGTGCGGGGCGAGTCGCTCTTTCTTGACGATTTGCCGGAGCCGGAAGGCCTGCTGTTTGCCGCGGTGTGTGCATCGCCGATCGCCCACGGGACGCTGCGGGGGATTGAGTGCGCGGCCGCGGCGGCGAGTGCGGGGGTGGTGCGGGTGTTCACGGCGGCGGATATACCCGGCGAAAATCAGGTGGGCGGCATCATTCCCGACGAGCCGCTGTTGGCGGATGGTGCGGTGCACTACATCGGTCAGCCGGTGGCGCTGGTGGTGGCGAGGTCGGCGGAGGAGGCGCGCGCGGCGGTGGCACGGATCCGGCTCGAGATCGACCCGTTGCCACCGGTGCTTGACCCGCGTGTGGCGGCGGCGGCGGGAAGCCTGATCGGGTCCACGCGGCGGCTGTCGCTGGGCGATGTCGATGGCGCGTGGGCGCGCTGCGCGACGGTGGTGACGGGGCGGGCGGAGTCCGGCGGCCAGGAGCATTTGTATCTCGAGATGCAGGCGGCGATGGCGCTGCCAGACGAGCGCGGGCATTTGCGCATCTACTCGAGCACGCAGGGGCCCACGGCGGTGCAACGGACGGCGGCGCGCGTGCTGGGGGTGGGGATGCATGCGGTCGAGGTGGAGGTGCGGCGCCTCGGCGGCGGGTTCGGCGGCAAGGAAGACCAAGCCACGCCCTGGGCGGTGCTGGCGGCGCTCGCCGCGCACGCCCTGCGGCGCCCAGTCAAGCTGGTGTTGCGCCGGGGCGAAGACATGCGCATGACGGGCAAGCGCCATCCCTACACGAGCGATTTCCGGATCGGGCTCGATGCGGATCGGAACATCCTCGCTTTCGAGGCCACGTACTATCAGAACGCCGGGGCCGCGGCGGATCTTTCGCCGGCGGTGCTGGAGCGTACGCTGTTTCATTCGACGAACAGCTATCGCATCCCCAACGTGCGCGTGACCGGGATGAGCTGCCGGACGAACCTGCCGCCGTTCACCGCCTTCCGAGGCTTTGGCGGGCCGCAGGGCATGTTTGTGATCGAGAGCGCGATCGCGTGTGCGGCGGAGGCACTGGGGGTGGACGCGTGGGACATTCAGCGCCGCAACGTGCTGGAAGAGGGCGATGCGCTGCCGTACGGGATGCGTGTGCGCGAGTGCCGCGCGCGGCGTTGCTTTGAAGAGGCCTGGACGCGGTTCCAGTTTGGCCGCGTGCAGGAGGAAATGCGCGCGTTCAACGCGGCCGAGCGACTTCGCAAGCGCGGGCTGGCGGTGATGCCGGTGTGCTTCGGCATCTCGTTCACCAACACCATGCTGAACCAGGCGGGGGCGTTGGTGCATGTCTACACGGATGGCAGCGTGAGCGTCAGTACGGCGGCGGTGGAGATGGGGCAAGGGGTCAACACAAAGATCCGCCGCGTGGTGGCGCGCACGCTGGGGCTGCCGGAAGAGCGCGTGAGCATCGACTGCACGCACACGCGGCGCGTGGCGAATACGTCCCCGACCGCGGCGAGCGCGGCGGCCGACCTCAATGGCATGGCGGCGCACCTGGCGGCCCGGGCCATCCTGGAGCGGCTGCGGCCGGTGGCGGAGGCGCTGGCGGGATGCGCGGTGCCCAGCCTGGAGTTGCGTGAGGGACGGATGGATCTCCGCGATGCGGCGGGGGCTCCGTTGACATGGGAACGGCTGGTGCGCGAGGCGTACGGGCGGCGCATCAATCTATCGGCACAGGCACACTATGCGACCCCGGATGTGCACTATGACAAGGCGACGGAGACGGGGGCGCCGTTCTCCTACCACGTGTATGGCACGGCGATCACGCAGGTGACGGTGGATCTGCTGCGAGGGATCTACGCGGTGGACTGGGTGCGACTGGTGCACGACGCCGGGGTGAGCCTGGATGAGAGCATCGACCGCGGTCAGGCGGAGGGCGGGCTACTGCAGGGGATTGCCTGGGTGGCGCTCGAGGATCTGGTCTTCAACGACCAGGGCCGGCTGCTGACGGACTCGCTCACCACCTACAAGATTCCCGACCTGCATTTTGCGCCGGGGGAGGTGGAGGTGGTGTTTCTGGAGAACGCGGCGAATCCGCGCGCGATCCTGCAGAGCAAGGCCATCGGCGAGCCGCCGCTGATGTACGGGATCGGCACCTACTTCGCGATTCTGAACGCGCTGCGCGCCGCGCGTCCCGGGAAGCCCGGCTTCTACCGCGCACCAATGACACCGGAGAAGGTGCTTCTCCATTTGCATGCGATCGAGGCACCATGACGGGGGCGTGGCGCTGGAATCGCCGTGACGTGTGGACCGGCCTGATCGCCTATGCGGCGGGCGACGCGGTGGCGGCGTTGGTGTCCGGGCAATTCCAGTGGTTGCGGCTGGCGGGGATGATGGCGGTTGGGGCGACGCTGTATGCCTGGGAGGTGCCGGCGTGCTTCCGCTGGATTGACCGGCGCGTGCCGTCCACGCTGGCTTCCGTGCCGCGCGCGCTGGGGCGTACGGCGCTGGCGATACTCTATTTTAACCCCCTATGGATTAGCAGGCACTTGCTTTTTATTTTGCTGTTCTCGGGGCGCTGGGAAGAGATCGGGTGGTCGTTGCTGCGGACCGGCGGACTTTCCTGGATTGCGAATATCCCGCTGTCCGTGATCGGGAACTATATCATTCAAGTGAAGCTGCCGCTGCGGTGGCGGTTTATCGGCAGTGCGATCTTTTCGGGGTTGATGGCCATTTTCTATGCGCTATGCGGAGAGTACTGGCGATGAGCGCGGACCTATGGGACGCCGCGCTGGCGGCGATCGGTTCCCCGGGCGGGGCGGCGTGCCTGCTGACGATCGTGGAGCGCCGCGGGTCGGCGCCGAATGGGCCGGGAGCCAAGATGCTGCTGGGGGCCGATGGGCGATCGTGGGGAACGGTGGGCGGGGGTGTGGCCGAGCACCAGTTGCTGGAACGTGCGCGCCAACTGTTGGCCACGCCGGGCGCCGGGGCGGTGTGTGTGACGCTGCACCACGATGCCGGTGCGTCGGGTGAGCGATCCGGCATGATCTGCGGCGGGGCGCAGACGTATGTGCTTCTACGCCTGGACGCGCGGCACCGCCCGGTCCTGGAATCCCTGCGGGACGCGGAGCGGGCGGACGGGTGCGGGCGGTTACGACTATCCGCGACGGGGCTTGCGTGGGGGGAGGAACTGCTGCCGCCCGAGGTTGGCGCCTGGCGTTGGAACGCGGATGCGGATGCCGGCTGGCTTTTTGAAGAGAATGTGGGGGTGTACGAGCACCTGACGATTGTGGGGGGCGGGCATGTGGCACTGGCGCTCAGCCGGGTGGCGGCGCTGGCCGGATTCCGGGTAACGGTTCTGGACGACCGCCCGGATCTGGACACGATGCGGCTGAATGCGGCGGCGCACGAGAAGAAGGTGATCGATTACGCGCGGGTGAACCAGCACGTTCCGGAGGGCGCGCACAGCTATGTGTGCATTACCACGCACGGGTATCGGACGGACCGCGACGTGTTGGCGGCGCTGCTGGAGAAGCCACTGCGGTATCTGGGCATGCTCGGCAGTGCGCGCAAGGTGCGCCAGGTGATGGATGAACTGGCGGCGTCCGGCGTGGAGCGCGCGCGCCTGGAGTGCGTCCACGCCCCCGTCGGCGTTCCGATTGGCAGCGTAACGCCCGAGGAGATCGCGATCAGCATCACGGCCGACCTGATTCGCGCGCGGCGTTTGGGCGAGGGCGCGCGTTGACCGGCCACCTCGTCAGAAGGTGTCGCGGACGGGGGCGCCGGCTTCGTAGAGCGGCAGGCGGCTGCTGAGTGCCTGAGCGTGCAACTGATCGCCAAGGGAGAGGGCGAGGTCGAGGCCGGCGGTGGCCGCGGTGATGGCGCTGGTGAAGTCGCCGGCTTCGGCATAGGCCGCGGAAAGCGTATCCAGGATGGCCGGGTTCTTGCCGTTGGTGATCGTATAGGCGTGTTCGGCCAGGGATACGGCTTCCTTGCCATTGCGCAGGCGGGCGTCGGGATGGGTCGAGAGGATCCAGGCGAGGTTGTTCAAGGAATCGGTGGAGTCGGGCGCCTGGCGAAGTTCTTCGCGGAATTGGGCGACGAGGGCCACGATGGCGTCGGAGGTATCCGGCCCCGGGGGTGGCGCGGCGGGGGCTTCGGCCTGGACGACTTCGAGGTCATCGGCTGGGGCGAGATTTACGGATTTCAGCTTCTGCAGTATGTCGGCCTTGTCGGCGGCTTTGCGATGGGCCTCGCGTGCGTCTACGGTGCCGTCCTTCACCAGCCGTAGCAGCTCGTCGTTCAGCATCTGCATCCCCAGATTTCTTCCGGTCTGCATGCTGGAGGCAATTTGGAAGGTTTTGCCGTCGCGGATGTTGGCGGCGACGGCGGTGGTGACGATCAGCACTTCCAGCGCGGCGATGCGGCCGCCGGAGGTCTTCTTGCAGAGGGTCTGGGCCACGACCCCCTTGAGAGAGGATGACAGCATCGTGCGAATCTGATTCTGGCGATCGGCGGGGAACTGATCGATGATGCGGTCGATGGTGCTGGAGGCCGTGGTGGTGTGTAGCGTGCCGAACACGAGGTGTCCGGTCTCGGCCGTTTCCAGGGCGATTTCGACAGTCTCGCGGTCCCGCAGTTCGCCGATCAGGACAATGTCGGGGTCTTCGCGCAAGGCGGCGCGCAGGGCCGAGGCAAACGTGCGCGTGTGGGTATGGACTTCGCGCTGGTTGATCAGGCAGCGCTGGGGGTGGTGAACGAACTCGATGGGGTCTTCGATGGTGATGATGTGGTCGCTGCGGGACTTGTTCACGAGGTCGACCAGCGCCGCCAGGGTCGTGGACTTGCCGGAGCCGGTGGGGCCGGTGACCACCACGAGTCCTTTCGAGAGATGGGCAAACTCGCGCACGGCCTTGGGCAGGTTGAGGTCGTCGGCGGTGAGGATGCGGGAGGGAATCTGCCGCAGGACGGCACCGATGCCGAGGCGGTCGAGGAAGACATTCGCGCGGAAGCGGGCGAGGCCGGGAATTTCGTAGGCGAAGTCGGTGTCGCCGCACTCCTCGAACTGCAGTCGATTGCGTTCGGGCATGATGCCATGGATGAGTTCGCGGGCCTGCTCGGTGGAAAGGGTTGGGTACCCCGGCAGGGGGACGACATCGCCGTGAACGCGCAGGTAGGGGGTATGCTGGGACGTCAGGTGCAGATCGCTGGCCTCGCTGGCCACCATGATGTGCAACAGGGCATTCATCGCGGGGGCGGCGCCTTCGACTGCGGTTGGCGGTTTGCGCGCGCCGCGCACGGTAAGTTTTCGCGGTTGTTCGGGGAGTGTGGTCATGGCGGGGATGGCACCGTGAACCAGAAGCGGGTGCCGCCGGTGGCGCTGCTGTCGACGCCAATGCGCCCGTTGTGGGCGGCAACGGCGAGGCGGCAGTAGGCGATGCTGGGGCCTGCCGAGCGCCCTTGGCCGATCGTGTAGAGCGCCGACTGGTGGAAGATGTCGAACACCATGCCCTGGGCCTTGGCCGCCAGCGTGGGGCCGCGATCCGTGACCGAGACGGTGACGTCGCCATCGGCGTTGGTGACCACCATTTCCACGGTGCTGGAGGGCGGCGCATGGGTGATGGCGTTCCACAGCAGATTCAGAACGACGCGGCAGAGGACGTCGTGGTCGGCATCCGCGCGCACGGGGTTCGGGGGCAGGCGGACTTCGAGCGTGCAGGTGGCGCAGGCCAATGGGCGCACGAGTTCGGCCGTCTCCCGTGCGAGCTGGGCGACGTCGCAGGAGGCGCGATGGAGTTGGAGGGCGTGCAACTCCATGCGGTTAAAGTCGAGCAGGGATTGTCCGAGGGTCTGGAGGACGGCGGCGGCTCCTTCGAGGGTCCCGATGGCTTCGACTGACGCCGGGGTGGTCGTGCCGATCTCATGCAGGTGGCGGATGGCGCGGTCGATGCCCTCCAGCGGCGCCTTCATGTCATGCACAACCAAGTGGGTCAAATTATCGCGGAGGGACTGTGAGCGCAGCAGGCGCTGGTTGTCGTCGCGCAGGCGGTCGAAGAGTTGTTTGCCCTGAATGGCGTTGCGCACGCGCAGGTGCAGGGCCTCGATGTCGAGGGGTTTGGTGATGAAATCGTTGGCTCCGGCCTGGATGCCGCGCAGGCGGTCGGCGCGCTCGGACAGGGAGGTAACCAGCAGGACGGGGATGTGGGCGGTGGCGGCATCGCTTTTCAGGCGGCGGCAGGTTTCCACGCCATCGATACCGGGCATCATTACATCCAACAGCACCACGTCCGGGGGGTGATGGGCGCAGAGGTCCAGCGCTTGCTGACCGTGCTCGGCGCAGCGAACCTGGTGCCCGCGCGCGGCCAACGTTTGCGCGAGCAGGGCGACCTGGTCGGCATCGTCATCGACGACGAGAACGTCCCCCGTTCCGGCCGGCGGGGCGATGGCCGGGGATGGGGCGGTTTTGGGCACAATCTGCATCGTCAGGCTCCTGGCTGCGCACGGTAGATGGACACGGTAGCGGCTAGGAGGACCCTCCCGCAATCACGAAAACGTGGCGGCCCGTGGCAGGCGGAGCTGGATTTGGGTGCGTCCGGGTTGCGTGGTGTCGAGCGCGATGGAGCCTTTCTGCGCCTCGCAGAGCAAGCGGGCCGTGTAGGTGCCGAGGCCGGATCCGCCGTTCTTGGTGGATGCTTCCATCCTCTGGAAGAAGCGCGCGCGGATCGCGATGGGCACTTCCCCCGCGTTGGCGAGGGTAACCAGAATCTCCGGCGTGGTGCCGGCGTGCACGTCGAGGGTGACGGCCTCGCCGCGAGGGGTGGCCTCCAGTGCATTCTTGATGAGCGCGGTGAACAGGCCGTGCATCAGGAGTGGGTCCCCGCGCACGGGCACGGTCGTCTGGAGGTCGGCTGGCTTGCCGTCGACGGTGATGTCCACCCGACTGTGAGAGGCGTTGATGAGGACCCGCAGGCGTTGGAGAACGTCCTGAACGGTGGCGAGGAGGTTGAGTGGGGCCGGTTGGATGCAATAGGTGCCCGCTTCGATGGCGGTCACCGCCTGCGCGAGTTCGAGCATCTGCAGCATGCGCCGGCCGGCGCCCAGAATGGAGTCCAGTTGCCGCGACTGGGTGTTGCTGAGGGGTTCGCCCGAGTCGCGCATCCA
>CAZWQJ010000018.1:0-37155 GCA_964635825.1 uncultured Victivallales bacterium
AGCGGGCGCCGAAGCGTCACCCGCCGAAGAGCGCCCTGCGGGCGCACGCCGCGCTACGCGCGGTCCTCCTCCCACGATCCTACGGTCCCACAGTCCAACGGTCTCACGGTCCTATGGTCCTACCTGTGTTTTCGAACTCGATTTCGCGAACACACGTGTACTGCCTTCAGGATTGGCAAGGGATTTGGGGGCGTGCTACTGTACTTCCGTGATCTAGGGGGAGGTGATCCATGCCAAGCACAGCCGAAATTATACATGACGCGGAGGCCCTGCCGGTAGAGGAGAGGGCGATGGTAGTCGAATCCCTGCTTCGATCCCTCAATCCGCCGGACCCCGAGATTGACCGAAAGTGGGCAGGTGTCGCAAAGCGACGCCTGGAGGAATTGCGTTCGGGCCGAGTCAAACCCGTTCCGGGAGAGGAAGTCTTCGCCAGGATTCGTGCACGATTCGCCACATGAGCAGTTTCTCCTTCCATCCGGAAGCAGACGAAGAGTTCGTCGCGGCCGTTGCTTACTACGAGGACTGTGAGATCGGACTTGGTCTCGACTTCGCACGCGAGATCCACGCTGCGATACAGAACGCGCTCGAACATCCCCCCCTGTGGCCGGCGATCGACGGCGAAGTGCGCCGCTGTCTCGTCCATCGCTTTCCCTACGGCGTGCTGTACAGCATCGAGCCGCATGGCATCTTCATCCTCGCCATCATGCACCTGCACCGCGACCCCGACTACTGGAAGCACAGACTCGGGAGCGGCAGAACGGCCTGAACGGTACGGCGTCGCCGACGCAACGGCTTACCTGTAGGCGCCTACGCGCTTGCGCTATGGCTGCCGCTGCCGCTGGAGGCACACTTCCCGTGCTGCGTGGATCACAAACGCCCTTGTTACCCCTTGAACCTTATTGGCGTGTTTCTTGCGCAAGAGTTTGCGGGGTGGGCGATTCCGGCGGAAACAGAACTTCACGGTTCTGGGGCATACGGCGCAGTTTCGTGCCTCGATTCCGCATGGAAACGCGCTTGTCGCCCTTGATACATGCACGATCCATGACCATTTTCTGCCAGCTCTGACGGGAGCTTCCCCAGTCGACCGACATCCGCCGCAGGTCCGCCTCCTAGTCTGTCCGCCGGCCGTGTGCATCGGCACGACTTCCGGTTTCCGCCCCCGCCCGCCGTTCACGACTTCCCCCGGCTCCCTATAGTAGCCGGGGGGGGAAGTCGTGACGGCTACGATTTCCACGACTTCCGACGACTTCCGGGAAGTCGTGGAATCGTCAAACCTGCATCTCGCGCTGGTGCTGCTTTGCCCATAGCTCGCGGCGCGCTTTCATCGCCGACGGCGGACCGACATACGTCGGCGGGTTTTTCGCCGTGGGTCGCCACTGCTCCCACCGGCCGGACGCCAGCACCTTCTTGATCAGGTCATCTGCATCGTCCCGGTTCACTCCCGCATCTCGCAGCCGCTTCCTGGCCCCGGTGATCGTGTCCGTTTCGCCGGTCAGAAACGCGGCAGCATCTTCCTCGGACATCTGGCGCATGGGCTTCGCCTTCTTCTTTCCGTTCGCCCGCTCACGGATTTCCTCCAGCCATGCCTCCACGTCGAAGTCCGGCACTTCGCTGTAGGTCATGGTCGTCTCGTCCAGCAGCAGTGCGATTGTCGACGGACGCGGCCCGTCGTTGTTCTTGGGGCAGGCGACAACCACCGGCGGGTTCTCATCCTCACTGCCGGGCGCCAGGTTGAAGACGGCGCGGGAGCACGAGTAGAGTGCCTTCGCCCCCTTGCCGAAGTTGGCTCCGTCGTACCCGATGGCCTCCATGATGTTCTTTGCGCCGGTGCGCGCATGCGCCAGGACGACCACGGCGGCGTTCTGGTTCACGACGCCGAGGATCTTGGTCAGTTCCGCAATCGTCCAGCGCGCGTCCGTATCCGCATTGGCGTCGCCGGCCTGAACGTCGCCCCAGGGATCGATCCAGAGCACATCCGGGCGGCGTTGCTCGACCGTCGCGCGCCAGCGCTCGACGTTAGCTGGATCGGTCAACGTCACATAGGGGTCATCGACCGCTTCCAGCGTCGCTATGAAGATATGCGCGTCGAGCAAGGCCAATGGCTCCGCAGACAACCCGGCGGACATCTTGCGGATGTCATGCTGCAGCCGGTGGAGACCGTTCTCCGTGCCCATGAACAGGTGCCGGAGCGGCCGGCCACCGGTGGCCATGCCACCGAAGGGCATGCCCAGAACCTGGTTGCGGGCGATGTTCATCCCGATGCGCGACTTGCCCAGTCCGCCTTGGCCGAACAGCGAATGCAGTCGCACGCGGCCATAGCCCAGGGCGAAGCACTCGCCCAGAAACCAGACCGGCGGCGGCAGCGACAACCGGGCGATCTCGCCCCACGCCCGCGTTGTGTATGGACGGGCCTTCTCCTCCGAGGGTGCGGCCTGCGCGGTCAGTGCTTCAAGCGCCTGCATGGATCGGCCTCCCTTCCGGGGCCAGGTACAGAAGCCGCTGCCAACGCTCCTTCTCAACGCGATAGTGCCCGGGCAGGCGCGACAGGCGCGCCTCGTTGCGGCACGCTGGGTCACAGCCCATGGGGATCAGCCACCGACCGAAGAGTTCTCTCTCGACCTGTGCTTCCCACTCGGCCGCAGTCCGGACCCCGTCAATGCGGATCCAGGCGTGCAGCGACTTGCCGCCCGAGTCGATCAGCGCGCACACGGGCAGGTTGACCGCCCACCAGAAGCGCAGTTGATCCTCGCGGCTCATGCCGTCGAACTCGGCTACGGCGAACCGGAAGGCTTCTACGCAGGTGTCGGCGCGGTAGCTGGGCCGGCCGTCCTTGGTCATGCCCAGCTGGCCGTTGACCGGGTTCGGAATGATGTGCGGAGGCAGGGGCCGGCCGGCGCCAAACGCCGACAGCCAGGCCCCGACCGTCTTCACCGTCCGCCCGTACGTGTCCCCGATGAACACGACATCATCGGGCGCATACAGCGCCCCCAGAAGGGTGGCAGCATCCGCCGCCGGCTCCGCCGCGATGCGCACCGGCGACGCCTCCCAGATGTCGGCCTCGCCGCAGCCGTCGCCCTCGGCCACGCGCGCCGCGACAAACGCGGCGGCGTCGAACGGCGTTGCCGTGACGGCGGGGCGCGGCGGCCGCCACTGCGGACGGGAGTCACGGCGTTGCACGCCAGTGCGCCCTTGCATGGCCTTGCTCACGGCCTCTGCGATTTCCCGATCCGGCACGCGTCGGCTGCCAGGCGGAGTGTGGGCGCGCAGCGCCGCCGCCACCTCGGCCGGCGGGATGCCCGCCCGAATGCCGATGTTCGCCACGCCCAGCAGGCGCGGGTGGTACCCGTTGCCGCCGGGGCGGGGGAGGGTGGCCAGCGCAGCGTTGAAGGGATGATCCAGTTTCACGCCGCGGCGCTGCTTCCTGCGGCGGGCACCGCACCCACTGACGCACCCTCTTGATGGTGGTGGCTACCCTCATATGGATTCTGCGCCTGTCGATGCTGGCGGGGCAGCCCGGGGCCTTGCTGGGGCTTCTGAGAGACAAGACCGCAGCGTTGCCCATCGCGCCGCCGGTTGTATGAGCCGATCGCCACGCCGGGGTGCACCATGCGGTACGCGTGCACCGCGGCCTGAATCGCTTTCGCACGGTGGGGTTCAGTCACGATTTCCGCCAGCGGGGCAACGTACTGCTCGAAGTACGGGCAGCGCTCGCCCGCGCTCAGAGCGCAACGCGGCTGTGGCTGACACCGTGTGGCACCGCCGTCAGCGATGTGCGCCCCGAGGCAAACACTGTCCAGTTGGTAGTTCGCGCATTCGGCCTTGGCGAGTTGAAGGGGTGTCATGTACGCGTCCTCCCTTCGGTCCAATCAGCTCTCAGACCCGCCGCTCGCGAACTGGTCCAGGAATTTCATGGCACTCGGCAACCAAATTAGCCTCACCCCGCGGAGCGCGCCGGGCCTGCGGAGGCTGGCCGTCCTGACCTTGTTGCGTTTGATCAAGTCGTAGAAGGCCGCACGGCTCAAACCGGTGTACGGGCAGTGCCCGCGTGTCGGGAGCCGAATCCACTTGGCGGGGTACTTGTCTTCGCTGCCGGCGGAGGAGTCCGTCGGTGCCTCGGTCAGAATCATGTGCCGTGTTGTCATTGTGTCCCCCTCGAGGCTTCATCGCCTCGCATTGGGGACACGATGACACGTCACCGTATTGGAACGCTACGCCGCGGGCTCTACATCAGAGGTGGGCCTCATGCGGGTATCCCCTCAGGAGGGGGTACCCTCAAGAGGGGTGGGGGTCTTGAGGGGTCGGTCGCGCGAGGCTGCGCAGCGAGACCTTCCCGCGGCGGCGAAGATCGTCGAGCTTCTGGTGCGGCTTGTTCCCGTTGAGGAGGGTGTACAGACGTGATCCTTCGAGTGCGGGAAACCGCCGGGTCACCTCCTGGCGGACGGCCTTGGACCACCACTCATCCGCCGTGGCTTTCGTCAGTGGCCGCAAGCGGTCGTAGTGCAAGGTGTCGGCGCGGTAGCCGCGGATCTGGACGAGGTATTCGTCCTCGGTCATCGCGTTGATGCGGCGCGCAAAGGCGGTCGAAGCTTCCGACCGGCGGCGTATGAACTTCGGGTCCGCATGAAGCGCTCGCGACCTGGCATAGAGATCGCGCCCGATCCTCAACCGCGCCTGCGTCCAGCCGATGGACTCCACGATTTCGGCGATCAGTCGGGTGACCGGCGAATCGAGCTTGTGGCCGGCCGTGTGCGCCATATACGAGAGGCAATCCTCGGACAGGTGCAGAACGTCGGCCACCGTGGGGAAGTCATGCATGAACACTCCGGAGCGTGCGCGTAGCGACGGCAGGAAGAGCGAGCGCCGGGCGTAGGGCTCGACCTCGCGCGCCGTCCGCTTATCGAAGGCCATATCGTGCACGGCCTCCACGAGCAGATTCGCGGCTTCCCACACCGCCGCAACACATTCCCGGTTCCCGGTGCGGGCGTACTTGACCACCTGCGTGGTCACCCACAAATACCGCGTGCACACGCTCTGTGCCGCGTCGTCGTGCGAGAAATCCTCCGTGCCATCAACCGTGCGCATCTCGAAGTGGAGTGCCCGCTTATCGATCAACGCAAAGAGCACTTCAAACGCGTGGTCCAGGAGATCCTGAGCCGCCTGCATGGCCTGCCGCGGATCGGCCGCGTTCATGGCGGCCTGCTCAGCCTTGCGTTGGTCCCGACGCTTGACCCAATCCGCCGTTGCCGGCTGCGCCGGCGGAGGCGGCGCGGCCTTGGCCTCCGGCCGCCTTGCTTGGGGCGCCGGCTTCGCCCGGCGCGGCTTCTTGCTGGGGGACAAAGGCTTCCTCATGGCACGTCTTTCACTTCTCGACGCAGGTCACATCCGGCAGCGCATTGGCCGCCCGGCGCATGGCCTCGGTCTCAATGTGGGTGTATACCCGACTTACGGCCGCGCTGTCATGACCAATGAACTCCTGCACGATGGCGGGCGAGATGCCGGCATTCTTCATCAGGCTGGTGGCCGTATGGCGCAGGGCGTGGAAGGATACGTCCGAAACCGCGCGCCGCGCCCCGCGGCCCTTGCCCTTGGCTTCGTGGCTGCGCTTCTGCGCCAGTCCGGCGCTCACCATGAGCTCGTAGAAGTGCCGTGACAGCGTCCCCACGCGGCCCTCGCGCTCCGCGATCGCGTGCGCGCGCGGGTGGAGTGGCTGCGCGGGATCATCCCCCGCGCTGAGCGCGGCCAGGTGCCGCGCCAGCGGAGCGGCAATCGGGAGGATCTGCTGCCGCCCGGTCTTGCCGGTCTGCAGGCGTATCTCGCCGGCGGCGGTGTCGACGTTCTGCCACGTTAGCCCCGCAATGTCGCCCAGACGCTGGCCGGTGTAGAGCCCGAACAGGATCATGCTGCGCCATTCCGGGGACGCCGCCCCCAGCAGGCGGCGCAGTTCCGGCAGGGTGAAGGCCCGACGGCTGTGCTTCTTGGAAGCCTTGACCGGATCCACGCGGGCGAAGACGTTCTCCGAGACGACGCCATCTTTCAGCGCACGCGACCAGGCGCCGCGCAGAATCTTCAGGGTCTTATTCACGGTGGAGGCCGACACGCGCTTGGCCAGAAGATCGCGATAGGTGGCCACATCGCGGACGGTCACTGCGTCCAGGTGCCGGCTGGCGCGGGCCCCCAGGAACTCTGCGAACTCCTTGGCGATCCGCTCGTACTCCCCGGCGCTGCTCTCGGCCACCTCCAGGCGCTTGCGATCCACCCAGCCCTTGAGGTAGTCCTTGACCGTCGCCGTGGGGAGTGCTTCGCTGTTGGCCACGGCGAAGATGTCGGCGATCGTCGCGCGGGCGCGGCTTTCGATGAGGCGTCCTTCTTTGGCAAGCGCGGACGCCTCCGCCATCTTCAGGCAAATGGAGTTGGCCTTGCGCTTGTCGGTGGTGCCGGTGCTGCGATGCGTGCGGCGACCATCCGGGAGATAAAAGAAGCAATGCCAGTAGGGCGTACCGTTGACCTTGTGAACCGATGCCATGGTTGACCTCCTGGGTAGCGATTCACTAGTAACGTTAAATGGTAACGTGCTGGGGTGTCAACAACGTTCGAGTACGAATGATTCATTAGGAAATGCGAGCGGAAACGGGCGTGCTTCGAACCGAGGGTTCGAATCCCTCCCTCTCCGCCATTCCGACCCGCCCCGGGTCGGAATGCCCCGCGTAGCCCCCAGGCGAAGCGGGGCCCCATAACGCGGCTCATCAGGAAGGACGCAACCCATGACGACATCATCCATGACGTTTGGCAACGTGACGGCGGTGGCGAAGGCGAATGTGTATTTTGACGGCAAGGTCGTCAGCCACAGCATCCTGTTTGGCGACGGCAGCAAGAAGACGCTGGGCTTGATCTATCCAGGGTCCTACCATTTTGGCACGGACAAGGCGGAGCGGATGGAGATTGTGGCCGGTGCGTGCACGGTCACGCTGGATGGTCAGAGTGCCGCGCGCGCGTATGAAGCCGGGCAGGCTTTTGAGGTCGCGGCGAAGTCGGGGTTCACCATCGTGGTGGCCGGCGGGATTTGCGAGTACGTCTGCTCGTTCCTGGGCTGAGCCGGCGACGGGTTCCCCGTCGCGGATCGCGGGTCCGTCAGCAGCCCGTTGAAACACCGGCCGACACGGAGGTCGGCCCTCCATGGATGGTATGCATACGGGGTGTTCCTATGGAGGGACCGGCTCCGTCCGGTCCGGCTGAAATTCGTCACTGGGCGCCAGGTGGGCCGCGCCGTCTACCGTTCCCGCGCGGGATCGTGCAGGAGCGGGAAGAATGGCGATCCGAGCGGTTGCCCTTTGGGGACGGGCGGCACGCCGGGCAGGAGGACCTCATCGCTGGCGGCGCGGGTGCCATCGCGAAACACATTCACGACGGTGGCGCGGCGCGGGATGTCGGTCTGGTTGGCGTAGGATCCATGCACGGAGAGGCCGTGGTGGAAGATGCATTCCCCCGCGCGCACTTCCACCGGCACCGGCTGGAAGGCGGCCAGCTCCTCGGGGGTCAGCACGCTCTTGATTGCTTCCATGGGGGACTGCACGCGCTGCGGCGGCGTGGGCAACAGGCGCCAGCGGTGACTGCCCGGCACATAGTGGACGGCGCCGTTGGCGACGGTGGCATCGTCGAGGGCGATCCAGCAGGTGAGGTGTGCCAGCGGCTCGGTGCGCGTCCAGTAGGAGTAGTCCTGGTGCCAGTTGACGATGCCGCCGTGGCGGGCTGGCTTGCAGAAGAGTTGGTCGTGCCACAGGCGGATGGCGCCGCCGAGGAGCTGCGCCGCCGGCACAACCACGGCCGGGTTCCAGAGCAGGTCATGAAATCCCGGCGTGATGCGCCACTGGCCCAAGGCGTGAAAAAGCACCGCGCTCGGGTCGCCGGATTCATTCGAGTGGAATTCATAAAAGTGGGCGTTGCCGGGATGGGCGGGGCTGACCAGCGCGGCCAGCTCTTCGCGTAGCTGCGCCACTTGGCGCTCGTCGAGGACGCGCGGGCCTTTGAGGTAGCCGTTGGTTTCGTAGAAGGCGACCTGCGCGGGCGACAGGCGGAAGCGCGCCCAGTCCGCCGGGGTGGCCGGCGGCAAAAAGAAGCCGCCCAACGCGTGATCGACGTGCGCGAGATCCGGTGCGTGCGCCATGGGTGTACTCCCTCTCAAGGGCGGTAAGCCGCCAACACGCGATCGGCCACCGCTTCCACGTTTAAGCCATCCGTACGGATCTGGACCGGGATCGCCTCGTAGAGGGGCTGGCGCTTGGCCAGCAGGGCGCGGATCTTGGCCATCTTGTCGCCCTCGGCCAGCAGTGGGCGGTGGGTTTCGTGGGCGACGCGCGCGAGGATGGTCTCCGGTGTGGCCTGCAGGCAGACGACGAGTCCGCTCTGTGCGAAGTCGCGGACGTTGTCCGGGTTGAGGATGACGCCTCCACCGGTGGCCACGACCAGCCCGGTTTGCGCGGCCAGCTCCTGGACCAGGGCGCGCTCCATGGCGCGAAAGGCGGGCTCGCCATCCGTCGCGAAGATGGTGGAGATGGGGCGGCCGGCACGCTGCTCGATCACCGCGTCCATATCCAGAAATTGCAGGCTGAGGCGTCCGGCCACGGCGCGCCCGACGCTGCTCTTGCCCGTCCCCATGAACCCGATCAGCACGATGTTGCGGTTGGCATGCATAGGTGGGCTTCATAGCGGGCGCGCCGGTGGCTGTCAAGGCGCAGGGCAAAGAGCTTGACGGCGCGTGCGGGCGGGTTAAGAATTCGAGCAACAGGGCGCGGCGTCAGCGGTTGGCGCCCCGTCGATCGGTGCTGGTGGCGTTCGGCATGCGCAACCCCGTGGCCCGGATGGTTTACGCGAAGGATGCCCGCCCCACCCACCGTTCGGTTCAGAATGTGATCTGGTCTGCTCGCTGCCGATGAATGATGCAAGGAGGCCTACCGTGAATGCATTCCGCTGTTGCCGTCCATTCCTACTCGCGTGGCTGATGGGGGTGGTCCTCGCGACCCGCAGCATGGGGCTGACCGCCGGCGATCTCAGCGTGATCGCGTTCGACGCGGACACGAATGACACGCTGGTGGTGGTGGCGCTGGCCGACATTCCGCCGGCGGCGACGATCTACCTTTCCGACAACGAGTGGAATGGGCTGCCCATAGGCGGAGGCGGCGGGTTCATACTGGGCGAGGGCGTGCTGACGTGGACCACGGGCCTGGCGGGGATGGGGGCAGGCTCGGTGGTGGCGTTCACCAACCTGCAATCGGCCGCGCGGCGCGGCGTGGCCGATGGGACGCTTGCCGGCGGCACCGGTTTCGACATCGCCGGCACGGCCGAGGCGGTCTTCCTATATCAGGGCACCGGGCCCACCAATGCGACGGTATTCCTGGCGGCCTTCGGCAACAACACGAACGTGCCCACGACCTTTGGCAGCCTGGCGGGTACGGGGCTCACGATGGGGGACACGGCCGCGGCCATCGGCGGGGATGCGGATGTGGCCGAGTACACGGGGCCCCGCACCGGCCTTCAAGCCGCGGACTACCGCAAGGTGATCGGGCGCACCGCCGCCTATTGGACCCAGGAGGATGCCAGCGGCGACCAGAGTACAAACGGGGTGGCTCCCGATGAGCCCTTCAACCGGACCTCCTTCTATGTGCATCGGGAGCCGTCCAAGTGGGAGCAGCCGCCGGACAGGACCGTGAACGGCGTCGATGTGGGTTCGACCAACACCGAGAACATCCTGACCCTGGCCGATGATTTCCTCTGCACGCGCACGGGCCCCATCACCGGGATCACCGTCTATGCGTCGTGGCTGGCCGATTCGATGGAGCCGAACTCCCTGTTTTTTGTGGGGCTGTGGAGCGACAATCCGACGAACCAGTCGAACCCGTTCAGCAAGCCGGCCACGTTGTTGTGCGAGTACCCGATGATGCCGGGCTCCTACACCGCGGCGCCCTATTTCACGGTAAACCCCGGCGAATGGTACTACGACCCGGCCTCGCAGTTCCAGCAGGCCAATGCCGACCGGATGATCTGGAAGTACTACTTCCCCCTGTCCTCGTACCTCAACCTGTGCACCGTGACGCAGGAGGAAGGGCGCGTGTACTGGGTTTCCGTGCAGTGGCGGTCGATGGAGGAGACTCCGGCCGGCTACTGGGGCTGGAAGTCCTCCTCGACACACTACAACGACGATGCCGTCTGGTCGCTGGATGTGCAGGATCCTCGCACCTGGCAGGAACTGCGCTACCCGGTCGGGCACCCCTACGCCCCGAACTCCATGGATCTCGCGTTTGCCGTCGATACGGGCCCGCTGCTCGAGACCACCACAACCACCAGCACTACGACGCTCGCGGAGGGCACCACAACAACGACGACGAGTAGCTCCTCGTCCACCACGCTCGCGGTGACCACGACCAGCAGCAGTTCGACCAGCACGACCTTGGTGGGGACCACCAGCAGCACCACCACGGGCCCGGCGGCGACGCTGGACTTTGGCGATGCGCCGGATCCCACCTACCCGACGCTGGCCGCCAGTAACGGCGCGCGCCACAAGCGGGGCGGCCCCTGGTTCGGGGACGCCGGTGACGCACCGGATATGGAAGCGGATGGGCAGCCGAACGCCAACGCACTCGGTGACGACTTCGACGGCAATGATGACGAGGATGGCGCCTCCTTCCCGCAGCTCCTCAAGGGAATCGCGACCAATTTCACCTTCGAGGTCAGCGGCACGAGCGGCGTCGTCGAGATCTGGCTGGATGTGAATCGCGATGGCGTGTGGCAGCTTCCGGATGAGCTCATCCACTCCGGCACCTACCGCGTTGGCCCCCAGACGGTGGCCTACACCTTGCCGGCCTCGGCTGTTGAAGGCTCGAGCTTCGTGCGCATGCGCATCAGCTCGGCGGGCACGGCGTCAACAGAAGGGCTGGCGTCCGACGGCGAGGTGGAGGATCACAATGTGTTCCTCTACGACGCGCAGCCGGACTGGTGCAACACACAGTGGCCGCGCCCGTCCACCACCACGAAGGTGGACGTGGCCACGGAGACCATCTATGGGCAGGTGTGGATCAGCGGCGTGACGTTGGCCGCCGGGCAGACTCCCGGCCTGACAGCGGAACTGGGCTACGGCCCCAACGGGTCCAGTGCCGACGGCAACCCGGCGTGGGTGTGGACCAACGCCGTCTTTAACACGGACGCTGGCGAGAACGACGAGTTCATGGCGTCGCTGGTCGTGCCGCAGCCGGGCCTCTACGACTACGCCTACCGCTATTCCTGGTATGGCGGCCCTTCCCTGTATGGCGACATGGACGACGCCAATGGCGGCTATGACGCGGCGGCCAATGGCTCGCTCTACGTGCGCCTGGGTGACGCTGTCTGCGTGAAGTGGAATCAGGCCCCGGACTGCGACCTCGGGCTGGACGTGCGCTCCAGTTTCGAGCCGCAGCTCGACATCCCGAGCATGGTGGCGGACGATTTCGTCTCCGATGGCCGGCCCATCTATGCGGTGCGCTGGTGGGGATCGTACATCGGGTACAGCGGCGAGCCGGCGTTGACCAATCCGCCCCCGACGCTACGGCCGATCGCTTTTGAGCTGCGCTGGTACACGGATGTGGCGGCTGGGTCCGAGCAGCCTTGGAGCAAGCCGGGGGTGCTGATCACCAACGTGGTGGTCCAGCTGCTTCCGTACGGAGTGGCGGCCCCCGCGGCGGGCCTGGCCAGTGAACGCCACTACTGCACGGCGGACTTCTCCTGGGTCCGTCCCGTCCCGCCGGTGCCATCGTTTGAGCATGAGTATGAGTACACCGCGCAGCTGCCGCAGCCGTGGCTGGAAAAGGATGGCCACGTGTATTGGCTGTCGGTCCGGGCGATCTATCCCAGCCCGGCGTCGTACCCCTGGGGCTGGACGACCACGCCGATCCAGTACAACTGGAATGACGCGGCCGTCATCGGCCCGGGCTCGAACTGGGTGGCCATGGCGTACCCGCCGAGCGGTTGGACCACCATCACGAACCACCCGTATCGCGGGCTGTCCGTGAATCTCGCCTTCGAAATGCTCACGGATGTCTGCCCCCGCCGCTGCGAGAAGTGGGAGCAGCCGCCCGACATGGTCCTCGGGACCGACATGCTGAGCTGGCGGCATGCCGGCAGTCTCGGCGCCGGCTCCTCGTTGCGCGCCGACGACTTCGTCTCCGACGGCCGCCGCATCACGGATCTCCATTGGTGGGGCTCGTACCCCGGATGGATGTCGCAGGTCCCGGGCGCGCCGGACGTCAACCCCGTGGCGCCGCCTACCGGGGCCATGCGCCCGCTTGGCTTTGACCTGAGCTGGCACCGGCACGACGATAACGCCGGCGGCCCCGGTTCCCTCATCACGAACATCTTCGTGAGCATCGACAAGTGTCATGAGGTCTACTACGGCCCCGTCAACCAGTACTGGACGCTCCCGCCAGGCATCGAACACGAGTACCAGTACGACGTGGACCTGCTGGACGCCGGCGTCTACGGCTCGCCTTGGTTCGAGAAGGAAGGCGTTCACTACTGGCTCAACATCCAGGCCGTTTTCTCGGATGCCTTCGTCCCTGAACTTCACCAGGGCTGGGGGTGGAAAATCACCCCGGGCTTGGCGCTCGGCCCTTCCACGGTGTCCGTCGATGGCGGCGCGAGCTGGGCCGTCGGCACGCTGCAGGCCCCGCACCCGTTGGCGCCTCAGCCGTTTGACCTCGCGTTCGAGCTGACGACACCGGATATTCCCGGCACCAACTCCACCTGGATGCCCGAGATCATCATCACGAACTTCGTGAAGCAGGCCGGAACGAACCTCTGGTCGCTGTCGTCCGTGGGCGATTGTGGCTGCGGCGGCCAGGTGTTGCAGGTATCATCGAACCTGATCGCGCGGGACTATGGGTTCCGCGACTTGTCGACCAACCTGTACCCGCGCGCGGAGAACCTGTGGACGATCCCCACAACGAACCGGAACGCATTCTACCGCGTCCTGACCGTTCCTTGACCGCCCTGGATCAGCGGTTCGGCGGCGTCCGCCCGCGCGGGCGCCGCCAGGCGGTCTTGGGTGGCCTTGCGCTCCTGCTGGCCACCCTGCCAACGTGGGCGCTAGGGCCCCACGAAGTACTGCTGATCGTGAATGCGCGCTCGGCTTCGTCCGTGGCCCTGGCCGAAACGTACGCCGCCCTGCGCGGGATTCCCGACGCGAATCTGGTGCATGTGGACGTGCCCCCCGAGCTGGTGAAGGCGGACGCGATGTCGCCGCGCCAGTTCACGACGCACATCTGGGATCCGGCCAACGGCGTGGCCCGCGAGCGTGGCATCGACGGGCACATCCTGGCGTGGGTCTATTCCTCGGACTTCCCGGTGCGCATCACCACGAAACCGGCCCTGTCGCTGACCGGGCTGACGTTTGTGCGCAATCAGTTGCCTGACCCGAAGATCGTCGAGTCGGGCACCTACGCCTCTCCGCTGTTCGGGGGGCCGGAGGGCGAGCGCCGCCGGCCGCACCAGCCGCAAACGCTCGATACCTTCGCGGAGTGGCTTGGCCGCGAGATGCCGCTGCCGGCGATGATGCTGGGCTATACCCAGGGCAAGCATGGCAACACGACGGAGGAGGTGCGCGCCTGCCTGCAGCGCGGCGCCGCGTCCGATGGCACCGCACCGACCGGGGGCATCTGGTACGTGCAGTCCGACGACGTGCGCTCCGTCTGTCGCGCCTGGCAGCAGGCCCCGGCGGTCGCGCTGCTCGAGACTCTGGGTGTCCACGCGCAGGTGGTGCGGGAGCCCGTGCCGGCGCTGCGAGACGTGCTGGGGATGCAGGTGGGCGCGGCCGTGGTGAAGCCGGATCGCCACACCTATGTGTCGGGCGCCATGGCCGAGCATCTGACCAGCGTCGGCGCCGACTTCAACCAGAACTACCAGACCACGATCACCGCCTGGATTCGCGCCGGCGCCACGGCCACCGCCGGCACCGTCACCGAGCCCTATGCCCTCTGGCCCAAGTTTCCGAACGCACACTTCTTCTACAACTATGCTTCGGGCTGCACGATGATCGAGAGCTTTGCCCAGGCGGTCCGCTGCCCGCTTCAGTTGTTGCTGCTGGGGGAGCCCCTGGCGGCGCCGTTCAAACCGCGCGACCACCTGCGCGTGGACGGCCTCGGCGACGGCCCCCTCGCCGAACCTTGCACGATCGAACCCCACGTCGATTCCGCTTCCGGAGTTGACTACCGCCGCTTCAAATACTACGTGGATGGACGCGAGGTTTACACGGGGCGCGCGTACGCGTTTGACCCGGCATCATTTCCGGCGGGACCGCACCGGTTGCGAGTGGTAGGCTACCGCAGCGGGTTGATCCGGCATCAGGTGTTCCGCGAGTGGCCGTTTGATCGTAAGGCGAATGGGGGAGGATGATATGGCGGTTTCTGTCGTAACGGGCGGCGCGGGGTTCCTGGGTTCGCATCTCTGTGACAAGCTGCTGGGAGAGGGGCATGAGGTTATCTGCATGGATAACCTGATCACCGGCAACGTGGCCAACATCGAGCACCTGGCCGGCAACCCGAAGTTCAAGTTCATCCAGCATGACGTGACGGAGTACATTTACCTGCCCGGCCACATCGACTACATCTTTCACTTCGCCTCGCCCGCGAGCCCCATCGACTATCTGGAGCTGCCCATTCAGACGCTGAAGGTGGGCGCGCTCGGCACCCACAAGACGCTGGGCCTGGCGCGCGCGAAGGGTGCCGCCTTCCTCATCGCCTCCACCTCGGAAGTGTACGGAGATCCCCTGATCCATCCGCAGCCCGAGACCTACTGGGGCAATGTGAACCCCGTCGGCCCGCGCGGCGTCTACGATGAGGCCAAGCGCTTTGCCGAAGCCATGACGATGGCCTATCGCCGCTACCACGGCGTGAACACGAAGATCGTGCGCATCTTCAACACCTACGGCCCGCGCATGCGCGCCAAGGATGGGCGCGCCGTGCCGGCCTTCATCAGCCAGGCGCTGCGCGATGAGCCGATCACCGTCTTCGGCGACGGCAAGCAGACCCGCAGCTTCTGCTACGTCTCCGACCTGCTGAACGGGATCTTCCGCCTCGCGACCAGCGCCGAGTCCGGCCCCATCAACATCGGCAACCCCGCCGAAATGACGGTGCTGCAGCTGGCCCAGGAAATCATCCGCCTGACCGGCAGCAAGTCCGAGATCCTTTTTGAGTCGCTGCCGGTGGACGATCCCAAGGTGCGCCAGCCGGACATCACGCTCGCGACGACCAAACTGGGTTGGGCGCCGAGCGTGAAGCTCGAGGACGGCCTGCGCACGACGATCGACTACTTCAAGTCCGTGGTGGCTCGCTGACGGGCGGCGGGGGCGTGGCGATGCGGGTCTCGACGTAGCCGTAAATCGAATCGAGCGTGCGCTGAAACGCGTCCGGTGAGTAGGTGGTGCGGACGAGTTCGCGGCCACGCGTGCCGAGGGCGTCGCGCATGGCCGGGTCGCCGGCCAGCGTGGCCATGGCGGCGGCAAAGGCCATGGGATTGGGTTCCGCCAGCATCGCCACCGCATCCGTCAGCACCTGGGTGTGGGTGAAGAGGCGCGTGGCCACCACCGGCTTGCCCGAGTCCAGATAGGTGTAGATCTTCATGGGTGTGTTGCTGCCCTTGATGCGGGGGGACACCAACACGTCCGCTTCGCTCAGCAGTTCCGGCAGTCGCGCCACCGGCAGCGGCCCCCGCAACTCCACCACGTCGTTCAGCCCAAGGCGTTCGACGCGTTTGCGGTAGTCCGCCACATGGGCATCCGCGCCGCCGATGATCACGAGCCGGTCGGTCGGCCGCTCTACATGCAGCAACGCCATGCTGTCTATCAGCAGGTCAATACCCTGGTAGGGTTCCAGGTTGCCGATGTACATGAAGAGCACGGCGCGAGGCGTCATGAACCTAGACCATCCCCCGCCTGGCGGGATGGCGATCCTCGCTGAGCAACGAGACGTCGCGCAGAACGACCACGCGCTGGGGACCGAATGATTCCACGCTCTTGGCCAGCGCTTCGCACACCGGGGTCACCATCATCGCCGCGCAAACCACCGGCTGCAGCAGCCGCATCATCAGCGGGCGTGCAGGGCGCAGCAGGGGAAGTGAGTCCACCAACTGGTCCGGCAGCGAGGAGTCCATGTCGTAAATGTAGGGAATGCCCTTGGTCTCCTGCAACCACCACGCGATGAACACCGACTCCTCTACAGCATGCACCACGTCCGGCCGCTCGCGCCGAACCAGGGACCAAGCCTTCACCCACATCGCCAGATCGCAGATGACCTTGGCCATGGAGAACCCGGGGCGCACCCGGCGGATGAAGGGAATGCGTGGAATCCGGTGCAGGGTCACGCCCGGGTAGTGCACGTCGCGGCCCAGATGATAGGTCAGCAACGACACCCTGTGTCCGCGCGCGCTGAGCGATCGCACGATCAGGTCCACCGCAATCGGGGTGCCTCGCTCTTCGAGGAAGGGCTGGGGGGCGAGAACGAGTATCTTCATGGTCTAGTTTCTACGTGCTAATTGTGGGATTTTCTCATGCCGGCACCTTGGTCCGCAAGTGAGATTTTACAGAAACGTGCACCAATAATTTTCGAAAGAGCCCGTGAGCTGCATGGAATTCGCCGCGGGGGCAGGAACGGCTCCTGTGGTGTCTTTGTTGATATCGCGTAATAATATCGATCTGTTTTTGGTATTAACGTAGAAAACATCCTCGCGACTATAAACCCACGGCGGGGCGGACACGCCGATACCGATGACCCAGGTGGTTCTGGTGGGGTGCGTGGGGCTTCATCGGTGTGACGGTTCATTTTTTACGTTGAAACAAGAGTCGCGGCGTGTTATTCCGCGTAAGAACTAATCATGAGTGCAGAACCCAAGACGCGAAGTGGCCGCCCGCCGAAGTTTGCCGAGCCGCGGCGGCCGGTGACGGTGACCCTGCCGGAGCGCACCTTGCGGGAGTTGGCGCTCATCCACCCGGACCGCGCCCGTGCGATTGCGAAGGCGGCGTCGGCACTGGCGGGCGACGTGGCGGGAGCGCGCCCGGACGTCGAAGAGGTGGAGTTATCGCCGGGGCAGCGCCTGTTGGTGGTTGGGCCCAGTCGCTACCTGCGGCAGGTGCCGGGTTTGCTGATGGTTGAAATCTCGCCGGGACGCCACCTGTTAGCCTTCCCATCCGGGACGTCTGTCGATACGCTGGAAATTTCCATCATGGATTTGATAGAGAGCGTGCCGGTGGGGCAGGAGCGGGAACTTCGCGTGTTGAAACAACTGCTGGCCATTATTCGGTCATCGCGCCGCGGCCAACGCGTCTCGAAGGCGGAGATTCTATTTGTCCACGGCTAATCACCATAGACCTTGGCCGCGTGCGCTGGTACAGGCCGCCGTTGCCGCGGGGGTGGCAGCACTGCTGGCGTACCGCGGCCATCGCGTGGCTCCGGCGATCTTGGGAACCCTGGCGGCATTCTTGGTGGGCAGCAGTCTGCTGGTGCCCAAGGCCTTTTTCGCCTTCGAGGCGTTCGGCCGGAAGCTGGGGGAGTGGGTGGGCGTGGCGCTGGGCTGGCTGCTGCTGGTGCCGATGTACTACCTGGTCTTTTTTCCGGGCCGGATCCTGCTGGGCCTCATGCGACGGGATCCGTTGCGTTGTGCCTTCCCGGCCCCGGAGGTCCAATCCTTCTGGGTGCCGCGAAAACCGGTTAAGGATCCCGCCGAATATCTACGCCAGTATTAGCAACCGCTGCGCCCCCCCATGAACATTCTCGGCATCAGTGCATTCTATCACGACTCCGCCGCCGCCCTCGTGCGCGACGGGAAGATTGTGGCGGCGGCGCAGGAAGAGCGCTTTTCGCGGCGCAAGCACGACGCTCGCTTTCCCGCGCACGCGATCCGTTACTGCCTTGAAGCGGGCGGCCTGCAAGGCAACGACCTGGACGCGGTGGCCTTTTACGACAAGCCCATCCGCAAGTTTGAGCGCATCCTCAAGACGTACTTCACGGTGGCGCCCTCGGGCCTGAAGTCGTTCATGATGGCCCTGCCGCTGTGGCTGAAGGAAAAGCTCTGGATCCCGCTGGAAATCGAAAAATCGTTGGAGGCCTGCGGCGTCACGCGCATGCCGCCCCTGTATTTTCCGGAGCACCACGAGTCCCACGCCGCGAGCGCGTTCTATCCATCCCCCTTTCCGAGCGCGGCGATCCTGACGATCGACGGCGTCGGCGAATGGGCGACCAGCGCCATTGGGCGTGGCGAAGGCGGACGCCTGGAGATGCTGGAGGATCAACTCTTCCCGCACTCGTTGGGCCTGCTCTACTCGGCCTTCACCTACTTCACCGGCTTCAAGGTGAACTCCGGCGAGTACAAGCTGATGGGCTTGGCGCCCTACGGCGAGCCGCGCTATGTGGACACAATCTACCAGCACCTCCTCGACCTGCGCGACGATGGCTCCTTCCGCCTGAATATGCGCTACTTCGATTACCTGGGCGGCCTGACCATGACCAACGCGCGTTTTGCGGAGCTGTTCGGCGGCCCTGCGCGCCGCGCCGAGTCCGAAATCGGCCAGCGCGAGATGGACTTGGCGCGCTCGATCCAGGTGGTGACCGAGGAGATCGTGTTGCGCATGGCGCGCCATGCCCACCAGCGCACGGGCGAGAAGAATCTCTGTCTGGCGGGCGGCGTGGCGCTCAACTGCGTGGCCAATGGCCGGCTCCTGCGCGAAGGCCCTTTCGAGAATATCTGGATCCAGCCTGCCGCCGGCGATGCGGGCGGGGCGCTTGGCGCCGCCCTCCTGGTCTGGCATCAGGTGCACGGCAAGCCGCGCGAGGCGGACGGCGTGCACGACTCCATGCAAGGCTCCCTGCTCGGACCGGACATTCGCGATGAACAGGTCGCCTCCTTCCTCGCGACAGGCGGCTACCTCGCCAGCAAGCCGGGCCCCGAAGAATGGGCGGCCACCATCGCCAGCCTCATCGACCAGGGCAACGTGATCGGCCTGGTCCAGGGCCGCATGGAGTTCGGCCCGCGCGCGCTCGGTGCGCGTTCCATCATCGGTGACGCCCGCTCGGCGAAGATGCAGTCGATCATGAATCTCAAGATCAAGTTTCGCGAGTCGTTCCGGCCCTTCGCTCCGGCCTGCCTGGAGGAACGGGTGCAGGACTACTTCGAACTGGACCGCGCGTCGCCCTACATGCTGCTGGTGGCCGGCGTGCGCCCGGAGTTGCGCCGTGGCGTGGAAGGCGGCCAAGTGCCCCCGATTCGCGAGCGCATTCACCAGGTGCGCTCGACGCTGCCGGCCATCACCCACGTCGACTACTCCGCGCGCGTCCAGACGGTCGATGCCGAGCGCAACCCGCGCCTGTACGCCATCCTGCGCGAGTTCAACCGGCAGACTGGCTGCGGTGTCATCATCAACACCTCGTTCAACGTGCGCGGCGAGCCGATTGTCTGCACGCCGGAGGACGCCTATCGCTGCTTCATGCGCACCGAGATGGATGTGCTCGTGCTTGGGTCATACATTTTGCGCAAGACGGAACAGCCCCCGTGGACCGACAAGGTCGACTGGCGGCAGGAATACGCGTTGGACTGAGGAAGCTGGAAGGGCAACCGCTGATAGACGCAGAATGACGCTGATGCCGGCGGAGCGGTGCGTACCCGATCTGCGTTCATCCGCGTCCATCCGCGGTTCCGGAGACCGATACCTATGCGAGCATTGAAGTACCTGGGGCGGTTGCTGCGCGAGTTCGTGGGGTTTGCCTGGCACAACAAGGCTTGGTGGATCCTGCCGATCGTGCTCGTGCTGCTGCTGCTCGGCTTCTTGATCATCGGCGGCCAGACCGTGGCCCCCTTCATCTACACGCTGTTCTGAGGGGCGCCGATTCGTCCCGCTCGGCCGTAGCGCGGGGCTCCTGTCCCGCGCCACAGAAGAAGCACGCGACAGAGCCGCGTGCCACGCCCAGCATCGAGCTATGCTCTGGTGCTGGGCACGCCCCACATCCAGCGGCGTGCTCAGATCGGGGTGGGGACGGGGATCACCGGGCTCGTGATCGGCGTCGATTCGTCGATCAGCGACTCGTCATCCGGTTCCACGGTGGTGGCCGAGACGAGCTTGTCGCCCGCGTCCAGATTGATCAGGCGCACGCCCTGGGTGGCGCGACCGATCACGCGCACATCGCTGACGTTCATCTTGATCATCATGCCCTGCTCGGTGATCAGCATGAGTGAATCGGTGGCCAGCACCGCATGGGCGCCCACCACGCAGCCGTTGCGGTCCGAGGCCTTGATGGCCATCACGCCGCGACCGCCGCGATTCTGCAGGCGATACTCGTCGAACTCCGAGCGCTTGCCGTAGCCGTGCTCGGTCGAGACCAGGAACGTCGCCAGCTTGTTCACGATTTCCATGGATTGCACGATGTCGCCCTCATCGAGGGTGATGCCGCGCACGCCGCGCGTGGCGCGTCCCTGCTCGCGCAGGTTGGACTCGTGGAAGCGGATGCTCATGCCCTGGCGCGTGACGAGGATGATCTCGTCCTGCCCGTGCGTCTGCTTGACCGAGATGAGTTCGTCGCCCGCGTCGATGTTGATGGCAATGATGCCATCCTTGCGGATGTTGCTGTAGTCCGAGAGCGAGGTCTTTTTGGCGACGCCCTTGGCGGTGACCATCGCGAGCCCCTCGGTCTCCAGGAATTCGCGCACGCGGATCATGGCGGCGATCTTTTCGGTATCCTTGATATTGAGCATGTTGACGATGGCTTTGCCGCGCGCGGTGCGCCCGGCTTCGGGGATCTCGTAGACCTTTTCCGCGTACACGCGTCCGCCCGCGGTGAAGAACAGGATCGTGTCGTGCGTGTTGGCCACGAAGAGGTGTTCGACGTAGTCCTCTTCCTTGGTGCCCATACCGGAGACGCCCTTGCCGCCGCGGCGCTGGGCGCGGTAGGTATCGATCGGCACGCGCTTGATGTAGCCCGAGTGGCTGATCGTGATGATGCAGCCGCGGTCGGCCACCAGATCCTCGATATTCATCTCGCCCTCGGCCGGGGCGATGTCCGTGCGGCGCCGGTCGCCGTACTTGGCCTTGATCTCCAGCAGTTCCGTCTTCATCACGCCGTAGAGCTTGCCCTCGTTGGCGAGCAGGTCGCGCAGGTAGGAGATCAGCTTGATCAGCTCCAGGTACTCGTCCTCGATCTTCTGCCGCTCCAGGTTCGTCAACTGGTACAGGCGCATGTCCAGGATCGCGTTCGCCTGGATCTCCGTCAGGTGGAAGCGCGACATCATGTTGGTGCGCGCTTCGTCGCGGTTCTTGGCCTCGCGGATCGTGCGGACGATCGCATCCACGTGGTCGAGGGCAATCTTGAGGCCTTCCAGGATGTGGGCCCGCGCCTCGGCCTTGTTCAGGTCGAACTGCGCGCGCCGCGTCAGCACCTGGAAGCGGTGCTCCGTGAAGCAGTGGATCATCTCCTTCAGGTTCATGACGACCGGGCGGCCGTCGTCAATCGCCAGCAGGATCGCGCCGAACGTCATCTGCAGCTGCGTGTGCTTGTAGAGATTGTTGAGGATGACCTTGGGGATGACGCCGCGCTTCAGCTCGATGATGATGCGGATGCCTTCGCGGTTGGATTCGTCGCGGATATCGGAGACGCCCTCGAGCGTCTTCTCCTGCACCAGGCGGGCGATCGTCTCGATCAGGGTGGCCTTGTTCACCGCGTAGGGGATCTCGGTGATGATGATCTGTTCCTTGCCGCCCTTGGCTTCTTCGATCACCGCGCGCCCGCGCACGCGCATCTGGCCGCGGCCAGTGCGGTACATGCTCTCGATCGGTGCCACGCCGCAGATGATGCCGCCGGTCGGGAAGTCCGGCCCCTTGAGGAACTTCATCAGGTCGCTGATCGTGCAGGCCGGGTTGTCGATCTGGTGGACGACGGTGTCGACGAGCTCACCCAGGTTATGGGGCGGGATGTTGGTGGCCATGCCGACGGCGATGCCGGTGGAACCGTTCAGCAGCAGGTTCGGCACCTTCGCCGGCAGCACCGACGGCTCCTGGAATTCGCCGTTGTAGTTCGGCGTGAAGTCGACCGTATCCTTGTCGATGTCGGCGAGCAGTTCTTCCGCCAGGCGATCCATGCGCACTTCGGTGTACCGCATGGCGGCGGGCGGATCGCCGTCGATCGAGCCGAAGTTCCCCTGGCCGTCCGCCAGCGGGTAGCGCATCGAAAAATCCTGGGCCAGGCGCACGAGGGTGTCGTACACGGCGGTGTCGCCGTGCGGGTGATACTTACCGATGACATCGCCGACTACGCGGGCCGACTTCTTGTACGGCTTGCTGTAGACGTTCCCCAGCTCATTCATCGCGTACAGCACGCGGCGGTGCACGGGCTTCAGTCCGTCGCGCGCATCCGGCAGCGCGCGCCCGACGATGACGCTCATCGAGTAATCGATGTAGGAGGCTTTCATCTCCTCATCGATGTTGATCGGCTTGATGTTCTCGATCGGCGCCTCGGGCGTCGCGGGGGTGGTGGGTGTGTCCATAGGGGGGGGTGGCGGAGCTTAGGTGTCAGGTTTCGGGTTTCAGGTTTCAGGGGGAGGGTAACCGGTAGGGCAGAGGTCGTTGCTGGAGTCGTAGGGTTCGCGGTGCTCGGCCACCCGCCAACGCCGATCATCGGGCGGCAACTTTTGCTCCAAAGTCTTCTCCAGTCCATTCAACATTCGGATGCATTCCTTGTAGCGTGTTCGGAAGGCGGCGTAGTTCGGGGTGGAGATGTACGTCTTCTGAAGAGCCATGAATAAGTGATGAACAGTCTCGGCAGCCTCACCTCGGCTGCGATTAACGCCCTCGATCTTATTGCGCACATGCCGGTCGTCGTTCTTCTCGGCCAGTTGGGCCGGCGAACTGTTTGACGAACGCCGTACCTGACTTCCCATCTCGTACTTTTCTTCAGCAGGCCATTCATGGGTCAGATCGCAAACCTCGATGTGTAACTGGCAGAGACGCCTGTAGACGTCCAGATCCTCCACATCCAAGTACGTTCGCTCCCCCATCTCTCCCCCCTGAAACCTGAAACCTGAAACCTGAAACCTGAAACCTGAAACCTGAAACCTGAAACCTTCTTCCCCCTAAATATCCAGGTTCCTCGCATTCAGCGCATTTTCTTCGATGAAGAGCCTTCGGGGTTCGACTTCGTCGCCCATGAGGATCGTGAAGATTTCGTCGGCGGTGCCGCGGTTTTCGAGGACGACGCGCAGCAGGCGGCGGCGCTCCGGGTGCATGGTGGTGTCGTACAACTGGTCGGGGTTCATTTCGCCCAGACCTTTGTAGCGCTGGATCTCGACGCCCGCGCGGCCGAGGTTGCGGACCGTGTCCAGAAGGTGAGGCAGGGACGAAATGGGCGTACGCTCGGCGCCGTCGACCAGGTGCCCGATGGGCGTCTCGCCCGGCAGATACTGCGCCGCCGTGAAGCCACGCTTCTCGATGCCGGCAATCAGCTTGGCGAGGGCCTCGGCCACGTAGATCTCCGTCCACTTGACGGCGGCCGCGGCCTTTTCGCCGGCCTCGGCTTTCTCGCCGGCGTCGGCGCCGCCTTCGCCCAGCAGGACCAGCTGTTCGCCGAGGCGCGATTCCATATCCTGCTGCAGCTTCAGCAGATCCGCATCGCTGTGGAGGAAGTGCCGTTCCGTACCGCCGTTGGAGCCGGTGGTGACCAGGTACTTCGGGAACTTGCCGGTGGCCGGGTCGCGCAGGGTCAGGTACTCGTCCAGCCGGATGCCCTTGCGCCCCAGCGTGGCGCCGATGTGCTCGGCGCGGGTCAGGGAGTCCAGCAGCGCATCCAGCTCGCGGCCCTTGATCGTGCGCTCACCCTCGCCGCCCAATTCCAGGACGGTGCCTTCGGTCCCGAGTGCCAGCAGCTTGCGGGTGAGCTGCTCGTCGGACTCGATATACTCCTCGTGTTTCTTGCGCGTGATCTTGTAGAGCGGCGGCTGGGCCAGATAGATGAACCCGTGGTCGATGAGCTGCGGCATCTGCCGGTAGAAGAAGGTCAGCAGCAGCGTCCGGATGTGGGCGCCGTCGACGTCGGCGTCGGTCATGATGATGATCTTGTGGTAGCGCACCTTGGCCAGATCGAATTCGTCCTGGCCGATGCCCGCGCCGATGGCGGTGATCATGGTCTGGATTTCGCGGTTGTTCAGGATCTTGTCGAGGCGGGCCTTTTCGACGTTGAGGACTTTGCCGCGCAGGGGCAGTACGGCCTGGAACTCGCGGTTACGGCCCTGCTTGGCGGAGCCGCCGGCGCTGTCGCCCTCCACCAGGTACAGTTCGCACTTGGCGGGGTCGCGCTCGGAGCAATCCGCCAGCTTGCCGGGCAGGGCGGCGCTGTCGAGGGCGCCTTTGCGGCGCGTCAAATCGCGCGCCTTGCGGGCCGCGGAGCGCGCGCGCGCCGCCAGCAGCCCCTTTTCCACCACGCGCCGCGCCACCGAGGGGTGCTCCTCCAGGAAGGCGCTGAGCTCGTCGTTCACCACGGACGCCACGATGCCCTCGACCTCGCTGTTGCCCAGCTTGGTCTTTGTCTGGCCCTCGAACTGCGGGCGCGGCAGGCGCGCGCTGACGATGGCCGTCAGCCCTTCGCGCACGTCGTCGCCGGTCATCGTCTCGTCATCGTTCTTGAGCAGCTTGTTGGCCTTGCCGTAGGTGTTGATCGTGCGGGTCAGGGCCGAGCGGAATCCGCTCAGGTGCGTACCGCCCTCGATCGTGTTGATGTTGTTCGCATAGCAGAACACGCTCTCGTTGTAGGCTTCCGTGTACTGCATCGCGATTTCCACCTGGATGCCATCGCGCTCCTTCTCGAAGTAAATGACCTTGGGATGGATGGCCGTGCGCGAGCGGTTCAGGTGCTCGACGAACTCGGCAATGCCGCCCTTGAATTTAAAAAACTCCTCGCGCGGCGGATCGTCCTGGGCCAACTTGATTTCGACGCCGCGGTTGAGGAAGGCCAGCTCGCGCAAGCGGTTCGCGAGGATGTCCCACTCGTACTTCGTCACGGTGAAAATGGTCGCATCCGGGAAGAAGGTGACCTTGGTGCCGGTGGACTTGCTCTTGCCGATGATCTCGAGGTCCGAGGCGCGGTGTCCGCGCTCGTAGCGCTGATGGTAGACCTGGCCGTCGCGCCGCACTTCCACTTCGAACCACTCGCTCAACGCGTTGACGCAGGAGATGCCGACGCCGTGCAGACCGCCCGAGACCTTGTAGCTGTCGTTGTCGAACTTGCCGCCCGCGTGCAGCGTCGTCAACACCACTTCGACCGCCGGCTTCTTCTCGGTGGCGTGCATGTCCACCGGAATGCCGCGCCCGTTGTCCGTCACGGAGACCGATCCGTCCGTGTTGATCGACACGGTCACCCGGTCGCAATACCCGGCGAGCGCCTCGTCAATGCTGTTGTCGACGGCCTCATACACGCAGTGGTGCAGGCCGCGCGAGGCGGTGTCCCCAATGTACATGGCCGGGCGCTTCCGGACTGCCGCGATGCCCTCCAGCACGGTGATGTTGGTGGCATCGTACTTCGCACCCGGTTTGACTTCCGACATAGGCTCTCCTTACAAGGCAAAATGAAGGATCCATCATAGGCACAGATGGGCACTGGACGCAAGGCGTAAATCGGCTTATAACTCATTGATTTCCAATCGGTTGTAGGCGTCGTTGCCGCGCGCGGTTGCACCCCTGGCGCCGGGGCGCGAACGGAGCCGGTGCGGATCGGGCGGATGGCCGTTGACAGGGGTTCCGCAGCGGGGCGATGCTGCGGGTGCTCCGATGGGGGCTGAGGCGGCCACACGAAGCGGGGTGGCGGCAGACGTCGCGGCTCCCGGCGAGGTGAATGTGAAGTTGCGCACAAGATTCGTCCTGGTCATGGGACTGTTCTTCCTGGCACTGACCGGGGTCGTGTCGGTGTTTGCCCAGCGCCTGTTTCTGCGTCGCGCGGGGTGGCAGGAAGAGCGGATGGTGCTGGAGTCCGTGGATCGCGGATTGCGCTTGATCGATTTGCGTGTTCGCTCCCTGGCCCGTCTGGCTGCGTTGTGGGCGGCCGACGCCACCGCGCCGTCGGATGAACCGTCCAGCCGTGCGGCGATGGCGGCATTCATGGACGATCTGCAGGTGGAATTCGCGGCGCGCTTTTCATCGGATGGCGGTTTGGTCCAGGTGGACCGGGCCGGTGCGAGCCCGGGTGCGGAGGTGCTTCCGCCGGATTCCATCTGGAAGATCGTCCTGGCATCCCCGGGCCTGCGCCTGGCACCGGCCGACGGCAGCAGCCGCAGTGGATGGGTGCGAACGGGCGGCGAGTTGTGGATGCTGGCGCTGCACCCGATTGCGGCGGATGCCGGCGCGGCGCCTGTGGGGGCCTTGCTGCTGGGCGGGCGCTGGAATCAGGACGATGCCGTGGCGCTGTCGATCGGAAGCGGCGGCAAACTCGTCCCGGCCAGCGACCCGGCGCCCGGTGCGGCGGGGGCGGACGCGCGTGTGATGGTTGAGAATGAGAATGTATTCATGACGGTTGGCCGCGGTGCGGTGCCCGCGCTGGACGGGACCACGGCCGCCACGATCGTCGTGTCTGCGGATCGCTGGCTGCTGGCGCATGGCATGTCCAGCCTGCTATACCTCAACGGGTTGATTTTGATTAGTGCCCTGGCGATCGGCGGGTTTGTGTTCCTGTTCGTCGACCGTCTGGTCCTGCGGCACCTGACCCGGTCGTTGGGGGCTCTGCGCGCAGGCCTGCGCGACGTGGCGACCGGCGGCACCCCCGGCCGGCGATTGTCGGAGGGAGGTGCCGACGAGATGAGCGAACTGGCCGGTACGATCAACGAGATGCTGGTCGCGTTGGAGTCGTCTCAGCAGGAGGCCGTACGCCGGCAGCGCGAGCTGATCCAGTCCCAGAAGCTGGCGGCACTGGGGACGCTGGTGGCCGGGGTTGCGCATGAAGTCAACAATCCCAATGCGGTGGTCGCCATGAATTCCGGGTTGCTGCTGCGCAACCTGGAACGCCGTGATGCCGCGCCGGCCGGCCCGAAAGCGGATGAAACCCGCGCGCTGGTGAGTGAAATCCAGGATGCGTCCATGCGGATCGCCGCGCTCGTGAAGTCGCTGAAGGGCTTTGCGCGGCCTGCGCCTGATGACCTGACTGCGTGCGTGCGCATGGAATCTGTGATTGAGGATTCCTTCCTATTATTGCGGCATCAATTTGCGGCGAAGCCCTGCGAGCTGGTCATGCACCTGGAGCCGGCGTTGCCGGCGGTTCAGGGCAACGCCCAGCAGTTGTCGCAGGTGGTGGTGAACCTGCTGCAGAACGCGTGCGACGCGAGCGATCGCCCGGGTAGCCGCGTCACCCTTCGGGCTGCCGGCGATCCGGACTCGCGGGGCGTGATCCTGACGGTGGAGGATGAGGGGCGTGGCATCGCCCCGGAGCATGTGGAACGCGTGTTCGAGCCCTTTTTCACAACCCGCCGCGACCAGGGGGGCTCCGGCTTGGGGCTTTCGATCTCGGCGGCCATCGTGAATGCGCATGGCGGTCGGATTCGCGTGGAATCGCCACCCGGCCGTGGGGCGCGTTTCATCGTCTGGTTACCGGCCTTGGAGGAACACGCGCATGACACTCCCCCCCGATGAATCGATGCCCGAGACGATCCTGCTCGTGGATGACGATGCGGCTGTGCTGCGCAGCATGGAGCGCGTGCTGCGGAACGAAGGGTTTGTGCAGACGCGGACGTGCCAGGATGCGCGCCGGGCCGTCGAGATGGCGGTCGACGGCGCGGTGGGCGTGGTGTTGCTGGACCTGGCCATGCCGCACGTCTCGGGCGAGGAGGTTCTTCACGCGATCGCGGCGGCCTCTCCGGATACCCCGGTCATCATTGTGACGGCCTTGGATCAAGCGGATGTGGCGGTGCGCTGCATGAAGGCGGGGGCCTTCGACTATCTGGTGAAGCCCGTGGATTTCGCGCGCTTGATGGCGACGGTTCTGCGCGCCCTGGAACATCGACGGCTGCGCATGGAGAACCGCGAACTGCGCCGCCGGGTCTCGTCGCCCAGCCTGCGCCACCCCGAAAGTTTTGCGCCGATCCTCACGTGCGCGCCGGCGATGCTGGCGATGTTCGCCTATGTGGAAGCCATCGCGTCCTCGGCCGAACCGGTGCTCATCGTGGGCGAGACCGGGGTGGGCAAGGAACTGGTGGCGGCGGCGCTTCACCAAGTGAGCGGGCGTGGTGGCCCGCTTGTTTCCGTCAACGTGGCCGGCATCGATGACGCCGCGTTCGCCGACACCCTGTTCGGGCATACCAAGGGCGCCTTCACGGGCGCCGAGCAGCTGCGCAGCGGGCTGGTGGAGAAGGCCGCCGGCGGCACCCTGTTCCTGGATGAAATCGGCGACCTGCGCGTGGATATTCAAACCAAGCTGCTGCGCCTCATTCAGGAGCGGGAATTCTTTGCCCTCGGATCGGACCAGCCCCGGCGATCCGATTGCCGCGTGATTGCCGCAACGAATCGCGATCTGCGCGAGCGGATGCGGGCAGGCGCCTTTCGCGAGGACCTGTACTATCGGCTGCATGCCCATTTGATCCGGGTGCCGCCTCTGCGGGAACGCCTGGGCGACATCCCGTTGCTGGTGGACCAGTTCCTGGTGGAGGCGGCGCAGGCTCATGGCCGCGCCAAAGCCACGCCGCCACGGGAACTGGCGACGTATCTGCGGGCCTATGCGTTCCCGGGCAACGTTCGCGAGCTGCGGGCGATGGTGATGGATGCGGTCGCCCGCCATGAGAAGGGTGTGCTCTCACTCGACCCGTTCCTGGCCCACATGGATCGCACGGCGGAGCCGCGCGCCGGAGTAGCGGAGACCGGAGTGGCTGCCATTCAAGTCGGTCCTGAATTCCCGACCCTCGATGGCGCCACCCGGTTGCTGGTGCGGGAGGCGTTACGCCGCGCCGATGGCAATCAATCCGCGGCCGCGCGCCTTCTCGGCATCTCACGGCGCACGTTGAACCGCTACGTCACCTCCGGATTCGCCGCTCTCTCCAATGAGAACCCCATCTCCAACGGGGGGCCGGAGCCTTGAGCCAACATGTCCATTCCGTGCAGGGATGGAATTGTTGTAACCGATTTGTTTATAGGTGGTTGTGTTAATTATGGCTGCGGGTTGTCCATTTTTGTCTCAACCATGCCATTGGCTCTGGACTGGACGCGAGGTGGGCCATTTGATCGTGATTATGGAGAGGTCAGTATATTTGTAAGTTATTGTTGAAAGGCAGGATATGAGTCCCGTTGGTGGTGGTATTCGGGCGGTGCCGCCCCGCTTGGGGGCCCGGAGGCGTGAACTGGCACGAGGGTTGCTTAAAACGGCGTGGCGAGAGTCGGGTGGCGGTTGCCGGCTCCCAGGAGATGCGATGCGAACGAACGAGACAAGGCGTGGGGGATGCGAGGGGATGACCCTGGTTGAGGTCATGATCGCGATGGGCATTCTCGGCATCATGCTGGGTGGGCTGCTCTACTGCGTGATCTCGGCGCAGCGCATGGGGGAGTACCTGCGGGAGTCGACGGAGGCGCGGGCGTGGGCGAAGGCCTGCCTGGAGCTGCTGACGGCGGCGGGGCGCGACCGGATCGGCCAGCCGGGCTATCAGGAAGTGCAGACAGTCACCAACTACACATCCGCCAATCATCCGATGGTTCGGAATGTGCGGATGCACTGGCACGATGGCGATGGGCAAGCCGCCAGCGCCGAAAGCAATGAATACGTGGAAGTGCATGTGGACACCTCTTTTTACTCGGCCATCGCCGGTGGCATGACGACCAGTACGGTCTCGGGGATCATTCGATGAAAACATTCAAGCAAGAGTGCGGCGCTGGCGGGCATCCGGAATCCCGGTCCGGTTACTCGTTGTTGGAGATGATGGTGGCGACTGGCATCAGCGCCCTCGTGATGGTGGGGTTGATGGGCATGTTCTGGAATGTGGCGAGGCAGACGTCCTACTCGCAGCACATCGCCTGGTCTCACAACGAGGCCATGCGCTCGTCGCGCAACATCGTGTCGCTGCTGCGAAACGCGACGGATATCACCGCCAAAGACACCAACAACTGGTACTGGGTGGAGTTCCGGCAGATGGATGGCACCCGCGCGCGCTTCGTGCACGTCAATCCCATCGCCGGCCAGCGCGATGGCTACATGTATCTGAGCAACTCGGTCGGCACGGCGATGGTCATCGCGCGCGGCATGACCAAGATCATGACGCCCACCGGGTTCTCGCCACCGATCTTTTCCATCGAAGGCACCAACGCGTTGCGCATCCGCTACCGGGTGGTGGAGCCGGTGCCGCAGCAGCCCGGTCAGAATCAGGATGACCGGATCGGGGCCTGGGTGGATACGGCGGTTTGTCTGCGCAATGTCAGGGTTCAGTAGAAGGCGACTGCAGCGGGGAGGACGACCATGAAGAATCCGATGTCGAGTATGCAGCCGGGTCCGGTTCGTGCGCGGAGCACGGATGGCAGCGTGCTGATGGTGGTGGTGGTGCTGACGGCGGTCACCGCCATGATGGTGGGGTCGATTCTCTATGCGACCAGTTCCTACCTGCGCATGGCCGAGGCTTCGCACGACTACGATCGCGCGACCTACATGGCGGAGTCCGGGCTGAACGCCGCCGTCGTCAAGATGAACACGTACATGGATGCGAACATCAGCTACCAGCAGTCGCGCGCCTATTTTCAGACGACGAACGAGTTGAACAAGGTGGCGAACTGGGGCTTCAACACGGTGCTGTCGGTGGATACCAACGGCGAGAGCGTGGTGACCTCGACCGGGCGTTTTCGTGGGCAAACCGTGACGATTTCGTCGGCGGTGGCCATGGCGAACGGCAGCCGGCGCGTGCACGCCCTCTATGCCCACGCGCTGTACGCGGGCAACTCCACTGGGGCCACGAACTACACCCTGGAGATCGGCGGCACCGGCACGGCGGCGGACTTCGTGCTGGGGGATGTCTACTCCGGAGGCAAGATTGCGCTGAGCGGCCAGGCCAAGCTGCGCCTGCCGGAACTGCTGGCCGATACGGACAACGATGGCATCCAGGCTGTGAACGAAACCTGGCAGGACGCCTTCACCTCGCAAACCTTCACCCAGGGGCTTTCGTTTGCGGCCTTTGCGACCTACACGAACAGCATGAAGACGGTCATGAGCAACGTCTATGCGAACACCAAGTGGGACCGCGGCGAAGCGTGGCTGGATGGCGTGGGCAACAATCAGTACGACCTGGGCGAGGCGTTCACGGATTCGAATGCCAACGGTGTGCGCGACCCGGGGGACCAGTTCACGGATACGAACGGCAACGGCGTGCGCGATGCGGGTGAGCCATTCGTGGATCTGGGCAACGGCGTCTACAACGCCGGCGAGGAATGGATTGAGGACAGTGTCCACAAGATCAGCGGCAAAGCCGTCCGCGTGAATGGTAAATGGGACAAGTATGGCGGCTATTGGAAGACCTCCACCAGCTGGATCAGCAACACCACGACCCGGTACTGGGCGGCGGAATCCTTCGAGGATCGCGGCGACGGCATCTACGTGCCGGGGGAGTCCTTTGTCGACGCGAACGGTGTGTACGATCAGGGCGAGAAGTACTGCAACGACCGCAATGGGCTCTATGACTATGGCACCCAGGCGACGGGCACCATCGGCGGGATGCCGGCCCCCAGCACCGGTCAGCGCGCATCCACCGGCGGCGATCCGGCGGTCAACCCGCCGAACCTGACGAACATGTACTACTATCTGTCCAAGACCGGCGGTATGCCCGGCGATGCACTGCCGCGCTGGGGGCATGACTACATGGTCAACCTCGCCGCCTACAGCGGCTACAAGTGCATTACCGACACGAATAACGCGGCGCACATCTTCATCTGCAACCCGGGCAATGCCTCCGGCGGATCGGATTCGAGCCGCGGCAAGACCATTCAGCGCCGCGTCTATACGTATACTTATGACAACGCGAGCAACCGGGTGAATGACTTCTTCTTCGAAGATGCGGCCGACTCGGCCTACAACAGTTCGACGGCGCCGGCCATCTGCGCGAACGACAACGTGACCCGCCCGGATGGCAGCATCCAGAACAACGTCACGGATTCCCAATACGTCGACATCCGTCCGTGGCATAACTCGAAGGTGTACTTCGTCGACGGCAACCTGTGGATTCACAGCCCGAATGCGACCAGTTTCCGGTTCAAGCGCCCGGGCACGCGCGTGACGTTTGTGGCTCGTGGCAACATCACGATCTCGGACGAGTTCTACTACAATGCCGATTACCCGACCGGAACCAATCAGTTGGACTACAGCGTGTTCAACAGCACCAAGGTGCCGAATCCGACGGACTCGTTGTGCCTGATCGCGCTGTACAACCCGAACTGCACCAACAGTGGTAACATCTTCCTGGGGGATTCCCAGTTCGGCACCGGCGGCGCCGTCCATTCGATGATGTACGCGGAGAGGGACTTCATGGACAGCAACCTCGACACGGCGGCACAGCCCTTCCTGAGCGTCTTCGGCAACATGTCCGCCGGCAACCATGTGAGCATCATCCGGTCCGGCAGTTTTCGCACGCGGCTGGACATCACACTCGACGAGCGCATCCGGTCCGGCACGTTGATCGCGCCGGGCCTGCCGAACCCCGTGGGGCTGGAGCGTGGCGTTGTGCTGGACACGGCCTGGGGCGTCGTGCGAGGGTCCTGGCGTGGACCGTCACGGCTGTAGAGGATCCCGATGGCCAATTGGAAATTCTGGAAGACGGGGGCCGCGGAGCCGGCCCCGGCGGCGGAAGGCTCGGATGCGGTCGGTTACGTGGATGCCTTGCTCAGGCAGATGCTGCGCGACGGCCGCCTCCGGATGATCATCAGCGAGTCGACTCCATTGCCCGAACTGGCCGATGCGGAGAGTGGCCGGACGCTGGTGGCGCCCAGTCCGGCGGCGGCCCTCAACCGGCTGAAACTCCTGGCGAAATTGAACCCATTTCCGTACGCGGAACCCGTGGACGGCACGTATTCACTGCAGCGCCAGGAGCACACGGTCGTCTTTGCCATGCGCTTCGACGACCGGGGGACCCCCCCATCCTGCGCGATCGAGATGCGGATCCGCCGCCGGACCGGGGGCTCCTCCACGCCCTGAGCGGCGCGGAGACAGCCGATTTTTGCCGGGCGCATCTGCGATTCGGTGCGGCTCACCGGGACGGTTCGCCCTACCGGCCTGAGACCACATGCCCTGGGTAGGGCGAACCCTCCGGGTGAGCCGTTCTTTGCGTCGTTACACCGAATCGCTGATGCGCCCCCTTTCTTGCCGCCTCGATTCACTCATCGTTTACACAGTGAGGCAATCGTGATATGAAATAGGGGTCCTTTTTTGCCCGCTGAACGCACAACCGCCCTAAACGAAGCAGAAACTATGAACAGCCAGGAACGCCTGAACTACCTTTTCAGCCCGGAGTCGGTCGCGGTGATTGGGGCGACTGACAAGCCCGGCAGCGTGGGTGCCGCACTCATGCGCAACCTCATTGGCAGCGGTTACGAGGGGATTATCTACCCCGTGAATCCCAACCGCAAGAGCGTGATGGGCGTGAAGTCCTACGCCTCGATCGCCGACGTTCCCGACCGGGTGCATATGGCGATCATCGTGACGCCGGCGGCGACGGTGCCGGGGGTCGTGGAGCAGTGCGGCAAGGCCGGGGTTTACGGCGCGGTGGTCATCTCCGCCGGCTTCATGGAAACGGGCAAGGCCGGCCAGCAGTTGTTCGATTCCGCCATGGCCAATGCGCGCCGTTACGGCATGCGCATCCTGGGGCCGAACTGCCTTGGGTTCTGCAAGCCTTCGATCAAGCTCAACGCGAGTTTTGCCAACAAGATGGCGTTGCCGGGCAAGCTGGCCTTCATCTCGCAGAGCGGTGCGCTCTGCACGTCGATCCTGGACTGGGCCGTGCACAACAAGGTCGGTTTCAGCCATTTCGTTTCGATCGGCTCGATGGGGGATATTGGCTTCCACGACCTGATCGACTACTTCGGCGCGGACTCCGAGACCCAGAGCATTCTGATTTACATGGAGTCTCTGACGAACGCGAAGCGGTTCATGAGTGCGGCGCGTGCCTTTGCGAGTACGAAGCCGATCATCGTGCTCAAGGTGGGACGCAGCTCGGCGGGTGCCAAAGCGGCCATGTCGCACACCGGCAGCCTGACGGGGGACGATGCCATCTTTGACGCGGCCTTCCGGCGCGCGGGCATCATCCGCGTCAACCGCATCAAGGATCTGTTCAATTCGGCGCAGACGCTGGCGAAGCAGCCGCGGCCGCGCTCGAGCCGGTTGGCGATTGTGACCAACGCCGGCGGGCCTGGCGTGATTGCCACGGATTATCTGATGTCGAAGGGCGGGCAACTGGCGCAGTTGAGTGAGAGCACGATCGAACAGCTCAACAAGGTGCTGCCGGCGGCGTGGAGCCATGGCAACCCGGTCGACGTGCTGGGCGATGCCGACCCCGTGCGCTACCGCCACGCGGTGGACTTGTGCATGAAGGATGAGGGTGTCGACGGCGTGTTTGTGATTCTGACCCCGCAGGCGGTGACGAAGCCCACCGAGACGGCGCAGGAGCTGGCCAACACACCGAAGCAGAGTGGCAAAACGCTGCTGGCGTGCTGGATGGGTGCGGACGATGTGGCCAAGGGCGTTGAGGTGCTGCAGAACGCCAGCATTCCCGCGCTGGAGACGCCCGAACAGGCCGTCGGCTGTTTCATGACGATGGTCCAGTACTCGAAGAATCTGGAGCTGTTGCACGAGACGCCCGAGTCGACGCCCAACGAGTTTGTGCCGCGGACGGAGGCGAACCGCAAGTTGATCGCGGAGGTGGCGGCGAGCGGCCGATCCGTGATGACGGAAGCGGAAGCCAAGCAGTTCCTCTCGAACTATGAGATTCCGATTGGCAAGTACGGGGTGGCCGCGAGTGCGCAGGCGGCGGTGGATCTGGCCGAGAGCATCGGCTACCCGGTGGTGATGAAGATTCTCTCGCCGGATATTCTGCACAAGACGGAGGTCGGCGGGGTTGTCGTGGGCGTCACGTCCAAGACGGCCGTGATGGCCGCCTTTGATGGTCTCATGCAGCGTGCCAAAGCGGCCAAACCCCATGCGCATCTGCAGGGGGTCCTCGTGGAAGAGATGGCCTCGAAGAAGTATGAGTTGCTGATCGGCTGCAAGAAGGACCCCATCTTCGGGCCGGTCATTGTCTTTGGGCTGGGGGGCGTGGCCGTGGAAGTGTTCCGCGACACGAATATTGCCCTGCCGCCGCTGAATATGGCGCTGTCGAGGCGGCTGATCGAGGAGACCCGCATTTACCAGCTGCTCAAGGGCTACCGGGGCATGGAAGGCATCGAACTGCACTCGCTGCAGTTCCTGCTGCACAAGTTCGCCTACCTGATCATGGATTTCCCCGAGATCAAGGAAATCGACATCAACCCCTTCGGCATCGACAAGCGCGGCGGCGTGGTGATGGACGGCAAGGTGGTGCTGGATGAGGCGGTGCTCAAGACGCCGGTGGAGCCCTACTCGCACCTGGTCATCTCCCCGTACCCGCGGGATCTCGAGCGGCAGTGCAAGCTGAAGAATGGGACCGAGGTGCTGCTGCGCCCCATCCGGCCTGAGGATGAAAAGATGGAAGCGGAGATGTTCCAGAACTTTTCCCCCAAGACCCAGCGCTTCCGGTTCTTCCAGGTGGTCAAGAATGTGTCGCACGAGATGCTGGTGCGCTACACGCAGATCGATTACGACCGCGAGATCGCGATCGTGGCGGAGGTCAAGGAGGGGGATCAGCGGAAGATTGCGGGCGTGGTGCGGCTGATTGCCGATCCCTACAACGAGGCGGCGGAGTTTGCGATCGTGGTGGCGGACCCCTGGCAGAACCAGGGCCTCGGCAATATCTTCTCGGACTACATCCTGGAGATCGCCCGGAAGCGCAACATCGGCATGATCTACGCGTCCTTCCTCAAGGACAACCACATCATGAAGTATCTCTTCGAGAAGCGCGCGTTCACCATCACGAGCACCGAAGACGTCTACAAGGCGGAGTTGAAGCTGCGCTAGACTGTTCCGTTGAAAGATATGACGCAAATGCGTTCATGTTTTCGGATGAACATCGAACACTGAACATCGAACATCCAACGTCGAAGGTCGGCGCTCTGGACTTCGATGTTCGGCGTTCGCTGTTGGATGTTCGATGTTCACTGGGTTGCGGTCTTGGGCGGTGGAACGTTTTAGACCGTCACTGTCGCACTGGCAGACAGTGCGACCGAGAGGCTTCGTTTTCGCGTTGCTGCGAACTGCAGGAAGTGCGCCAAGTTTCGGCCCAATGCGGGCGCTTCTGGCCGCCTGGCGATTCCATGGTATCTTGGCACGGTCCATGCACAGCAGGGGCGCGGTGGACGACCATGAATCAAACCCCCACAACGACGGTGCTCGGTTCGGGCGGTGGCAGCCAGGCGGCGGAACGGCGTTTGATCACCGTGGGGGCCAGGCCATGCCGGGTGTTGGTGGTGGATGATGATGCGGATGTGCGGGGGGTGGCGGTGCGCATGCTGGAGCGGGTGGGCTGCCAGGTGGCCACGGCCGCGAACGGGCAGGAGGCGGTCGGCTACTACGGGGTACATCTGCGCAATCTGGACCTGGTGCTGCTGGACCTTGTCATGCCGATCATGGATGGTTACGACTGCTGCCGGGCCCTGGTGGAGTTGAACCCGAACGTTCGCGTGTTGATCGTGTCGGGGCATTCGCCGCTGAATGCGGACGCGATGTGGCGATGTCCGTCCGTGCGGGGCTTGCTGGAAAAGCCCTTCACCAACGGGGCGCTGATCGAAGCCGTGCGGCACGCCCTCGCGTAAACCGGCGGCGCCGGCGCGTCCGCCGTCCAACTTCTCTGTTCCCTGATCGGCGGCTGCCAGTTCTGGCCCGCGCCGCCGATGCGCACAATCGCCCTCTCCGACACGGCTCAGCCGGAGGCTTCGCCCTACCCACGCCTCATCAAGCATCGCGTGCGGACTCGAGGTAGGGCGAAGCCTCCGGCTGAGCCGCGCCCACAGGGCCGTACTCATGGGGCGCCTCTCCTTCGCCGCACATT
>CAZWQJ010000019.1:0-11880 GCA_964635825.1 uncultured Victivallales bacterium
GGGCTAGTGCGACGGGGCGGCGAGTTGGAGGACGAGTTGGGGGGCGACCTGGCCGGGGGTGTAGCCATCGCGGCCGAACTCGCGGGTGGCGAACATGGTGTAGGCGTTGTTGGAAGAGAGGCCAAGGGCGCAGACGGCGATGCCGTGGTTGGGGGTGGCGCCGCTGGCCCACTGGCGGGCGAGATCGGTGGCATCGACTTCGATCCAGGTGTTCAGCCATTGTTCGTAGGTGGTGTGGTTGAGTGTGGCGAAGGGGGCGTCGGCAAAATTCCCGGGCGAGTTGGCGACGCGGTGCTGGGCGATGGCGCCGCCTTCCCAGGGGTGGACGCCATCGCGCGTGTTCCAGGTGGCGCCGTCGCGCGTTTCGCTGCCTTCGGTATCGACGCCGGAGCCCTCGGTCCAGGGTTGGAGCAGGGCGAAGAAGGAGAAGCGTGCATCGATGGAGTGATCCCAGCCGGAAGGGGGGCAGTGGAGGCGGAGGGTGGCGTGTTCGACGGTGGAGGAGGCCAGAGCGGAGAGGTCGAACTGCACGAGCATGATGCGGGTGTAGTCGGTTGCCTTCATGCTGGCGATCTTGGCGGCGAAGTCGGAAGCGCCGGTGTTCTGGTCTGGCCAGTCCGCGTTCAGCATGGTGTCTTGCGTGGCGCGAAGGACGACCGAGTCCTGTTGGGCGGGTGCGACGGTGACCAGCAGCGGGAGGGCGAGGGTGAGGATGAACGTGAGGCGTGCGGGGTGGATTGTTGTCATTGGGAGTGTGTCCTTTCGGTGCGGTGCGTGGCGATGGAGCTCTCGCTGCTCCAGACCCTAGCAGAGGTGGCGTCGCGGCGCAAGCGGAGCGGGTCCATGTTTGCGCGTGCTGTGCCCGCCCGCGGAGCGGCCGGGCCACCTTCTGACCATCTGAGGGGTAGAAATCGTCTTGGCGAATACTCGACTTGAGTGCTAGGGTTTTTCATGGTTTCGAAGCAGCCTGTCGAGCGTGGTGCGCGTGTGCATGCGATCGATGCGACGCGCGGGGTGGCGATGCTGGCGGTCTTTCTGGCGCACTTCGGCGAGTCCTATCTACGCCGGCACGGCATGCCCATGGCGCGTGTCTATGCGGTTTCCCAGCTGGCCTCGCCGACGTTCATGCTGATCAGCGGAACGCTTCTTGGCTACTTTCACGTGACGCGGCGCGAGCGGTTTGGCGAAGTGGCGCGGAGTTACCTGGGGCGTGGGCTCTTTCTGGTCACGCTTGGCCGGGTGGTCATCCTGCTGTTTCACATACCGATGTCGTATAGCCCGCACGCGGTGGTGCACTGGGGGTTCATCACGGATGCCATCGCGGTTTGCCTCATGATCGGGCCGGCGGTGGTGGCGCGTACGACGGCGCGCACCCGGGTGCTCATGGCCGTTCTTCTGTACGTGATATCTTGGGTTGCTGTTTTGTCATGGATTCCGCCCGGGCCGCTGGGGCATTTCGTGGAGGAGACGCTGTTTGGTCCGCACGCGGATGGGGCGGCGGGCTGGTACACGGACATGTTTCCGGTGTTGCCGTGGTTGGGGTTGTTTCTGGTGGGGAGTGGGTTTGGGGAGCGCCTGGCGGGGATGGAGGCGTTGGGAGGGGGGCGGGCGGCGTTGGCGGCGCGCTGGGGGTGTGGGGCGCTGCTGGTGGGGGCGGCCCTGCGGATGGTGGGGTGGTGGTGGGGACGGCCCGGGGAGTGGCTGGCGACGCTGTGGTCGCGCGGCGTGTTCTCGCCCTTCGCGAAGTTGCCGCCGGGGCCGGTGTACGTCTTCATCTACGGCGGGGTGGGGTTGTTGATACTCGCGGTGCTGCTGGCGGTGGAAGGAACGAGCGTGTTGGCGACGGCACGGGGTTGGCTGGAAACGGTCGGGCGGCATTCCCTGATTCTGTTCATCGCGCAGTATGGGGTCTACTTCGCGCTGATGGGCCTGCTCGACCTCCCGTACACCCCGTGGTGGCCGGCGCTGTTTGCGGGGACGGTGGTGGCGCTGATGGTGTTTGCGCGGTGGTGGGACCGGCGCGGGTGGAGCCGTTATCTGACGGTACCGCTGCCGGGTGGGCGGGCGGGGCCATAAGCGTGGCGTTGGCCGGCTCGACTACTACCCCGATCATCGATTGCCGAGAACCGATCGAATTGCGGTGGCCAGATTCTGAAGTGAGATCGGCTTGGTGAGGTGCACGGCCTCCACACCCTTGCCCGTGGGGTCGGTGAGTTCCGTCGTGGTGTAGCCCGTCATGAAGATGGTCTTCAGGGTGGGACGTTCGGGCAGCAGACGGTCTCGGAGTTCGATGCCGCTCATGCCGGGCATCACGACATCGGAAAGCAGCAGATCGATCGTGTTGGCGTGTGCGCGGGCCATCTGGAGCGCGGCTTCGGGGCCGTCGGCCAACAGCACGGTGTATCCCAGTCGTTCGAGATGGACTGCGGTGGTGACCCGGATGCTCTTTTCGTCGTCAACAACCAGGATGGTCTCGTTGCCGCCCGGCGGCGGTCCGGCGTCTGCAAGGGGCAAGGCCACCGTTTCGGGGTGGTCGACGGCGGGAAGGTAGATGCTGAACGTGGTGCCCGCGCCAGGGGTGCTGTTGACATAGATGAAGCCGCCGGACTGTTTCACAATGCCGTAGACGGTGGCCAGCCCCAGCCCGGTGCCGCGACCCACGTCCTTGGTTGTGAAGAAGGGTTCGAAGGCGTGGGTCAGCGTGTCGGCATCCATGCCACATCCGGTATCGGCCACGGTCAGCAGCACATAGTTCCCCGGCCGCATCCCGGGCAGACCGGTGCAGGTTGACTCCTCTATTGCCACGTTGTGCGTGGCGAGCGCGATGCATCCGTGGTCCGTGATGGCATCGGCCGCGTTGACGCAGAGGTTGGCCATGACCTGATCGATGTGGGAGGGGTCGGCGTTGACGATGCGCAGGTTGGTGGCGGGGGACCACGTCAGTTCGATGTGCTCGCCGATCAGCCGCCCCAACAGGGTGAGTATGCCGCCGACCTGCTCGTTGAGGTCGAGGGCGATCGGCTGCACAATCTGCTTGCGGGCGAAGGTGAGGAGTTGGCGCACGAGGTTGGCGGAACGCTGCGCCTCCAGCAGGATTTCGTCGAGCCACCTGCGGGCCGGATGTCCCTCGGCCACCAGTTCGCGGCACAGGTCGGTGTAGCCCATGATGCCCATGAGCAGGTTGTTGAAATCGTGCGCCACACCGCCTGCCAGACGGCCGACGGACTCCATCTTCTGGGCCTGGAGAAACTGGGCTTGCAGTCGTTCCTGCTCGGCCTGGGTTCGCTTGAGTTCGCTGAGGTCGATGTCGATGCAGAACAATTCGGGTTCGTGCCCCGGCAATTGCACGAGGGTATGAGATGAATAGACTGGGATTCGAGATCTATCCTTGCGCATCAGTTGCACTTCGGCGGTCGGGATGGTCTCGCCGGACTCGACCATTTGGCGGATCTCCGACCTCACGGCGTCTCGCATGGCAGGCGGGATGATCAGGTCCAGCAAGTTTTTGGAAAGGGCTTCCTGGGCGGTGTAGCCGTAGAAGGTTTCCGAAGCGCGGTTCCAATAGCGGACGCTGCCGTCCAGAGCGTACCCTTGCACGGCCACCGTGGGCACATTCTGCAAAAGTTGCTTGAAGCGCATTTCGCTTGCTTTCAGTGCTGCTTCGGCCTGTTTGCGTTGGCTGATATCCAGCGCCATGGTCAGCATGAAGTTGGCATCGCCGATCCGGACGATTTCCGCCGACATCAGGATTGGCAGGATCTGGCCCGAGGCGTTCCGCAACCGGCACTCGAACCCGCGGGCTGCACCCTCTTCGTTCACCTTGCGCACCAGTTCGGCACGTTCGTCAGGATTGACCCACAGGCCCAACTCGAGAACGGGCCGCCCGAGGCAATCCGCCCGCGTGTGCCCGGACACGCGTTCGAATTCGGTATTCAAGTCAACGAGCCGGCCGTCCTCGACCGCGGTGATGGCAGCGGCCATCGGGCTGGAGTGGAAGAGCGCGGCAAAGCGAGCTTCGCTTTCCTTCAGCGTGCGCTCGGCCTTATCCCGCTCGGTGATATCCGTCGAGATGCCGACCATGCCGCACGGGGTCCCGTTGGTGTCGCGGATCAGCCAGGTCCGGCAGTCGAGCAGAAACGCGCGACCGTCCGCCGCCATGTTGACGACTTTGCCGCGCCATTGACCGTCCTCCCGCGTACGGCGGACAATCTCTACCTGTGAAGCGCCCCGCGCGGGGTTTTCGCCGAGCGCACCCACGTGGGAACCCATCAACTCGTCGCGGGATCGCCCCTGCATGGCGCAGTTGCTATCGCTAATGTAGGTGATTCGTCCCTCCAAATCCGTGGCGACCACCAAGTCGCGGATATTTCGCAGGAGATGCGCCTGGAAAACCAGCTCGGTCTCGGCACGCTTTCGCTCGGCAATATCCTGCATGGCGCCGATGATGCGGACGGCCTGGCCGTCCGCGTCGCGCACGATGTACCCGCGGTCCACGACATAGGCATAGTCGCCGTCGGCCTTGCGGAAACGGTACTCATCACTCCACCGATCGAGGGTGAGATCGCGGACGGCGGCGAAGAACAACTGATCCACCCGGGGCCGGTCTTCCGGGTGAACGCGATCCACCCACCAGGCGGAGGTCTGGGGCGCTTCGACGATGTCGGTCCAGCCGAACACGGCGGCGCCGGACTCATTCCAGCGCTGGGAATCGTTGACGACATCCCAGTCCCAGACGACGTCGTTGGTGGCCTTCAGGGCCAGGCGCAGGCGCTCTTCGTTCTGTCCGAGCCGCCTCAGCAACTCGTCCCGTTGAACGAGGGTGCGGGCCAAGCGGATGTTGCCATAGCTCAAGTCGGAGAGCTGCCGGGCAAGGTCGGCATAGAAGGTCATGATCTGGTGGACCCGGTCCCGGCTGACGCGCGGCACGCGGTCCATGGCGGCGAGGTAGGCGACTTCGTCGAACGCGCAGCGCCGGGCCTGGTTGCGGAAGCACTCGCGGTCGGGCGTTTCGTCATCAAAGAAGAACTGGCCGAAGAAGACGTTCCCGGCGTGGCGGTTGCCAAGCATGATGGGCGTGGCCACATCCCACAGGTTGTTTTTGCAGCGATAGAATTTGAATGCGCCGGGTTCGACGCCTGAAGACAACGTGGTGTCGCTTTCGATGCAGTGGCGGCAGGTGTCGGGATGGGCCCGGTGGAACTTCGTGCAGATGTCCTGCCAGCCGGTGGCGACCAAGATCTTGCCGTGTACGTCTACGATGGCCCCGCCGATGCCGGTGAGGTTGAGGAAGTTGTCCATCATGCCCTGGATGGCGGGCACATCGAGCACGTCCGCGAGCGACAGTTCTCCGGCATCGCCTTCGGGGGCGAGCAAGGCGTTCAGCTTGGCGCGGACGCGGGAGTCGGCCTCGCGGAGCCGGGTCTGCAGTTCGATTTTGTGGAGAGCGAAGCCGAGGTCGCCGGCGACTTCGTCGAACAGGCTTCGCTCTTCGGAATCGTGAGCGTGCGCCGCGGGCACGGAGACGGCCAGGATGCCGTAGGTCTTGCCTTCGAAGGCCAGGCGCCGCGTGAACCTGGCGCGTTCGTGGTACTCGCGGGCCAGCGGGCAGTCGGCGCATTCGGCGGATGGGTCGTACACGACGACGGTCGCGCCCGTTTTCACGGCTTGTTGCATGCAAGCGGGGTATTCGCCGTGCACGAGGCGCCCGTGCATCGGCTCAAACGGGCTGTCGTCCCCCGCGGAGGCCGTGGCGGCGACGGTCCGTCCGTCGCCGTCGAACAGGGCGATCCAGGCGTTGTGGTAGCCAAGGGTCTCGGTCAGGGTTTCGCAGGCCCGTTCGATCAGCCGGTGCGGGTCTTCCTCATGGATGATGAGTTGATTGACGTTGCGAATGGCGCGCAGAACGCTCGTCAGGCGCGACTCGCGGGTGGCGGACGCTTTCGGTCCGGCGCGGTGCGATGGCGCCGCCGGCCGCTGTCCGATGCCCCCCGGATTGCTCATGCCGTTGGTGTCCTTTCGCGCTGACCCATGTCAGCGCTGCGGATCGACGCGTGTGCGAGCCCATTATTGCGAATAGCGGGTGTATACGCCTCGCGTGGTGCGGTGTCCAGAGATCCCCAAGGAAATTTAGGCAGTCCACTTGTCGCGGAGAACCGGCAATTGCCTATGCCTTGCGATGCACGGGGAGATCAGGATTCACCACCCGCTGCGCTGGAGACACGGAGGCTCGGAGGGTCGAACAACGAGTGAGTCTGTGTTTTGAATACTCATCTAGAGACAGCACACCAGTGTGGTGAGCGATTAGTTCGTTGATTCGTAAACACGGTCGGCGAGCCGCCGACCCTCCAGGGGAACTCCAATGTTTCGAATGCGTCCGATGGAGGGCCGCCGGCTCGGCGGCCTCTGTATTGATGTGAACTAATCGCTCACCACACTAGCGGGAGTCCGCCTGATCGAGGAGGGCCTGGACGCGAGGGCCGAGGATGGCGGCGTGAGGCATGCGCAGGTGGATGCCATGGCGGCCGGGAGTGGGGCGAACATCGAGGCGCCCCCGGACGTGTGGGCCCCAACTCATGTCGGGGGCGTTGAGGAAGAGTGCGTCGCTGGGTTGCTGTTCGCAGCGGAAGAGGACGAGATCGCCGTCGTAGGGTTGGATGCGGTAGTGGCGAGCGGCGCGGGTGTGGCCTTCGATGGCGGTGGCAAAGCGGGCCATGGGAGAGAGGGCGCGCGGGGGGACGCCGAGGGCGAGCAGCAGGCGTGCGCGCCAGCGCTCGGCGCGCTGCCAGAGGCCGATGCGCAGGTTGGCCAGCGTCCATGTTTCCTTGAGGCCGATGGGGAGCCACCGGCGCGCGAAGCGCAGGGCGAGGAGGCGGGGGTTGGCGGTGGGGCGGTAGGGTGGGTAGCCGGGCGGGCGCGTGTCGAAGAGGATGAGGTTGGCGATGGTTTCGCCGGCGGCGCGGAGCGAGCGCGCCATTTCAAGGGCGACGAGGCCGCCGAAGGAGGTACCGCCGAGGTGGTAGGGGCCGAGCGGTTGGATGGTGCGCAGGGCGGCGATGTATTCGGTGGCCATGGCGTGGACGCTGGAGGCGGGGAGGGTGCGGCCGTCGACGCCGCGCGGGTGAAAGGAGAAGAGGGGCTGGTGCGGGGCGAGATGGGCGCCGAGATCGATGAGTGCGGCGGGGTCGGCGCCGGCGCCGGCGACGCAGAAGAAGGGCGGGTAGTGGGCGAGGCCCTCGTGGATGCGGGCGAGGATGGCCTCGGGGTGGCGGGTGGTGGTGGCGGGTTCGGGGCGGACGGGTGCGGATTGCTGCAGCCACGCGGCGACGCGGGCGGGGTGGTGTTGTTCGAGGTAGCGGGCCTGCTGCTCGAGGGTGGGGGCCTGATGCACCATCAGCAGCGGGATCGGCACGCCGAGGGCGCGCTCGAGGGCGGCGGTGAAATCGGCGACCACGAGGGACTCGCCGCCCAGCGCGGTGAAGTGGTCGTCGAGGGTGGGGTCCTGGATGCGGAGCACCTGGCGCCAGAGGTCGGCCAGGGCGAGGGTCAGGGGGGTGGTGGGGCGGCGCGCGGCATCGGCGACGGTGGGCAGGGCCTGGAGGGCGACGTAATCGGGCTTGCCGCCTTCGTTGCGGGGGATGGCGTCCAGCACGCGGATGTTGGAGGGGACGAGGGAGACCATCACGCGGGAGGCCACATGCTGGCGCAGGCGGGTGACGTCGATGGCGCCGGGTTGGGCGAGGCTGACGAAGGCGCGCAGGCGGGAGATGCCCTGCGGGTCCGGTTGTACGAGGGCGACGGCCTCGCGCACGGCGGGGTGGGTGAGGAGCGCGTCTTCCACCTCGCCGGGGCGGACGGTGCTGGCATTGATCTTGGCCTGAAAGTCGCGGCGGCCCCAGAGGGTGCAGCAGCCGTCGTCGGCGAGGGTGGCGAGGTCGCCGGTGAAGTAGCGGGATTGGTCGGGGTCGAGCGGGTCGAAGGCAAAGCGTGTGTGAGTTAATTCTTCCTGGTTAACATATCCCGAAGACAGATAGCGCCCGACGATGGCGAGTTCGCCGAGGGAGCCTGGGGGGAGTGGGCGGCGCTGTTCGTCCAGGACGAGGAGCGCGCGACCGGGGTGGCCGTAGCCGGCGGGGATGCGGTCGGGGACGGGGTCGTCGTGCTGGTAGCGCATGGCGGCGATGGTGCCGACTTCGGTGATGCCGAAGGTGGTGTAGAGGATGGCGTGGTGCGGGAAGCGGGCGCGGAAGAGGTGGGCGTCGTCGGCGCGGAGTTGGTCGCCGCCGATGCGGACGGCGCGCAGGTGGGGGAGGTCGAGGGGGTGGTCGAGCAGGCGGGTGAAATGGCGGAAGGCATGGGGAGCGGTCTGGAAGAGGGAGATGCGTTCGCGTGCGAGCCAGGCGGCGAGGTCGGTGACGCCATGGTTTTTGAGGTCGAGGGGGAATAGGCAGGCGCCTTCGAGCAGGGTGGCGAGGGCGGCGGAGACGGAGGCCGCGCCGGCGACGGTGGCGAAGAGTGAAACGCGGTCGTCGGGATGGAGGGCGAAGGCCTGCGCGACGAAGGCGGATTCGTGGAGGGTGTTGGCCTGGCGGTGGAGGACGGCCTTGGGTTGGCCGGTGGAGCCAGAGGTGAAGACGATGTAGCTGGGGGCGTCGGGGGAGTCGATGGGGGCGGCGCGGGTGGCGGCGGCGATGGCGCCGTCGGCGGGGGGCAGCGTGGCGATGTCGAGCGTGGCGATGCCGTCGTGGGCGAGGGTGTTGGCGAGAGGGAGGCAGGGGCCGTGGGTGAGGAGGATGCGGGCTCCGATGCCCTGAAGCATACGGCGCAGGCGGGCGGGGGGATCGGTGGGGCTGAGGCCGGCGAAACAGGCGCCGGCGCCGAGGACACCGAGCATGGCGGCGAGCGGGTCCGCGCCGCGCTCCATGAGGATGGGGATGGGCCCGCGGGATGTGGCGTCCGTGTCGAGCAGGCGCGCCGCGATGCGATCTGCGCGGGCGTGGAGTTCGGCGTAGGTGACGGCGCCTGTGGCGTCATGGGTGGCAACGCGTGCGGCGTGGATGGTGGCGGCGGAAAGCCAATGCTGGCGGTATGAGGTCCACGGGGGGACGGGCGTGAGGGGGGCTGGGGGCGGCGCCACGGCGATCGCGTGCCCGCCGGTGTTCATGGGCGCGAGGCGGCGAGCAAGGGGGTGAGAAACTGCAGCGCGCAGAATTCGTCGGGGATTTCGCGCAGATAGCCGAGTTGGATCATGAGGGACATGATGCGCTGCATGATTTCACGATTGCCGACGGCGGAGACCTCGGGAGGATGGAGGGCGATGGCGCGGGCGATGATGGCGGGGGCGATGCCGATGTAGCGATGGGCGGCGGCGGCGGCCTGCTCGGGGTGGAGGCGTACGTCCTCAGCGCCGCGCACATGGGCGCGCACGACGGCCTGAGCGAAGGCGGGGTCATCGTGCAGCAGGCGCTCGGTGCAGCAAAGGGAGCAACCCGGCGCGCCGGGCCAGAGGTCGCCGGTGCGGCGCACGACGCGGCCGAGGTGGAGTTCCTCCATCATCGTCGCGTAGGGCTCCACCATGGAGGCGGCGTCGACGCCCTGGCCGACGAGGGCGAGGACGGCGCCATCGCCGGACGGTTGCCGGACGATCTCGGCGTTCTTCCAGCCGAGGCTATCCAGCATGGCCATGGCCGTCAGGTCTTTCATGCCGCCCTCGCGCGGGACCGCGACTCGGCGAACCTGGGCGGGGTCGAGGCCTTGGCGTACGACGATGGCGGCTTCCTCGATGCCGGAGCCGGCGAGGACGACGAGCGGATGGTCGCTGGTGCGGGAAGTGGCCACGCGCGTCCAGGGTATGATGGCGAAATCGGCGTGCTGGTCGGCGAGCATGCGTGGGACCTGCCAGGCGGTGGGGGCGACGCGGACGGTGGTGTCGAGCCCCTCGTCGCGGAAGAAGCCCCGCTCGTGGGCGGTGTAGGCGGGGGTCTGGCAGACTCCGCGAAGCAGCATCAGTCGTAGCGGTTTCATCGTGTTTCGAAACTGGGAGAGACCCCGAGTTGCAGTGGGTGAGCGATCCGTGTGTGTAGCATTACGCTGGTGGCGCATGACGGGCAAGGTAAATGCCGGTGTGTGTGGTGGGGTGGGGGCCTGTGGGTTGACTGTTTGCTCTTGCGGGCAACTGGTGTGCCTGCTGGAATACGAATAGCCTATGTCCGTTGGCGTGGCGCAATGCCAGTTGACTGGGACCGATGAGACCGGTGGGACCGGTGAGGATAGAGAGGAAGAAGCATGACCGCGGGATTCATTCCGGCGCATGGCGGGTTTGAGAAGCTGGCGAGCTACCAGAAGGCGTTGATCATCTTCGATGCCACGTTCTACTTGGCGCCGAGGTGGGTCCGGATGGGGTCGCGGACGCGAGATCAGATGGAACAGTCGGCGCGGTCGGGTAAGCAGAATATCGTCGAGGGGAGCCTGGCGTCGGCGACATCCAAGCAGAGCGAGATTCATCTGACCAATGTGGCGAAGGCGAGCTTGGGGGAGTTGCTGGAAGATTTTAAAGATTTTCTGCGCCTGCGTGGGTTGCCGGTGTGGGCGAAGGACAGTGAGCGGGCGTTGGAGTTGAGGAGGTTGGCGACGAGGCCGGATGGTTCCCGCGGGACATTTGAGTCCTATAGGGAGTTTATAGAGAGTGACGATGCGGAGGTGGTGGGGAATGTGATGGTGTGCTTGTGCAACCAGGCGTGCTTCCTCTTGGGACAGCAGATTCGGGAGTTGGAGCAGGCATTCCTGCAGGAAGGCGGCATTCGAGAGCGCATGATGCGCGCACGAGAGGAAGTGCGCGAAGCCAAGGGCCGAGCGGTGCCCGTGTGCCCACTTTGCGGCAAGCGCATGCGCGAGCGCACCGCTTGCCAGGGCAAAAACGCGGGAAACTCCTTCTGGGGTTGCTCCGCCTATCCCGAGTGCCGTGGCACTCGCCCCGTCTCACCGGTCCTATCCGTCCCACAGAATCCACCCTGACCCGACGGCCGTTTGGGCAAACTGTGGCTGGACAGGCGCGCTGGAGGTGGTGGTAGACTGTGGAGAACGGAGGTTGATTTTATGGCAGGCAGTTCCAATCCGGTTCGACAGGCTTTGCTGGAGCGGCGGTTGTGCATCGGGACGTGGATCCAGGTTGGGCATCCGGCGGTGGCGGAGGTGCTGGCGGAGGCGGGGTTCGCGTGGATCGCGGTGGATTGCGAGCACACGGATATTGGGTTGGAGTCGCTGGGGGCGGTGCTGCGCGGGATGCAGGGGCGTCCGGTGGTGCCGTTTGTGCGGGCGCGGGAGAACGACACGCTGGCCATCCGGCAGGCGCTGGATCTTGGGGCGCGCGGGGTGATTGTGCCGCTGATCAACACGGCGGAGGAGGCGGAGGCGGCGGTGCGGGCGGCGAAGTATCCGCCGCGCGGGGAGCGTGGCTACGGGTTTTGCCGCGCCAACGATCATGGCAGTCGCTTTGGGGAATACGTGAAGACGGCCAATGAGGATGTGGCGGTGGTGGTGATGATCGAATCGCGCCTTGGGGTGGAGAATATCGAGTCGATATTGGAAGTGGATGGGGTGGATGGGATTTTTCTGGGGCCGTACGATTTGAGTGGATCCTACGGGGTGCCCGGGGATATCGAAGGGCCGGCGGTGGAAGCGGCGGGGCAGCGGGTGAAAGACATGTGCCGGAAGCACGGCAAATCGTCCGGCCTGCATGTGGTGAAGCCGACGGAGAACAATATCCGGCACGCGATCGATTCGGGCTTCACGTTTTTGGCGCTGGGCATCGATACGGTGTTCATGGATCAGGCGGCGAGGTTGGCGCTGCAGACGGCCAAGATGGGGCGCTGACGCGCGACGCGG
>CAZWQJ010000019.1:11980-27706 GCA_964635825.1 uncultured Victivallales bacterium
AATCAGCGGTTCTGTAAATTGGATCTGACTCCTTCGGTTGAGGTGTTTCGTGCCGTCCTGTCGCGCCGAGGGGGCTTGAAGAGGGGGGCGGGCGCTGCTATTCTGGGCCAGATTGTCACAGCGCCACGGGGCGTTGGTGGCGTCGCCCCCGACCATGAAATCCGGATTTGTTGAAAAACTATTGGAGCGGTTGGACCGCTTGGATCGTGACAGCCTGCAGACGCATTTCATGCGGCTGGTGCAGGAGCGCGGGCTGTTGGAGACGATTTTTCAGTCGATCCAGGAAGGGATCATCGTCCTCGACCGGGAAGGGCGCGTGACGTACGCGAACCGGGCGGCGGAGCGGCTGCTCGGGTTTTCGTTCGAGCATGTGGAAGGGCGCCCGCTTTCCCGCGTGATTCGGGATATTGACTGGGATCACATGCTGGACACGACGGGTGGCGAGTGGTCGCGCCTGATCCGCCGGGAGATGGAGATCACGTATCCGCAGCATCGCTTCGTGAGTTTTTATGCGGTGCCGCTGGCGACGGAGGGAGAGGGTGGGGGCGGTGCGGTGATTCTGCTGCGGGATGTCACGCACGAGCGCGAGCAGAAAGAAGACCTGGTGGAGTCGGAGCGGCTGAACGCGGTGAAGTTGCTGGCGGCGGGAGTGGCGCACGAGATTGGGAACCCGCTGAATGCGCTGCACATTCACATGCAGTTGCTGGAGCGTGAGATTCGCCAGGTGCCGGAAGAGTGGCGCGCGCCGCTGGGTGAGCTGGTGGAGGTGGCGGCCTCGGAGATCCAGCGGCTGGATCTGATCATCACGCAATTTCTGAAGGCGATTCGGCCGACGGCTCCGAAGCTGGCGCCCTGCCACGTGGATGCGCTGCTGAAAGAGACTCTGGTGTTGATGCGGGAGGACATACAGAACCGCAACATCGAGGTGGCGGTTGAGCAGCCGGATTCTCTGCCGAGCGTGCCGCTCGACCGCGACCAGATCAAGCAGGTCTTTTTCAACATCATCAAGAATGCGGTGCAGGCGATGCCGGATGGCGGGCGGCTGGCGATTTCGCTGGCGGCGTCGGATCGGTATGTGATGCTGGCGTTTCAGGATTCGGGGGTGGGGATTCAGCCCGAGGATTTCAGTCGGATATTCGATCCGTACCACACGACAAAGCCGGACGGGAATGGGCTGGGGCTGATGATCGTGCAGCGCATTGTGCAGGATCATGGTGGCCAGATCGAAGTGCAGAGCCAGCCGGGCGAATGGACGCGGTTCACGGTGAAGTTGCCGCTGGCCGAGCGCCGGGTGCGGCTGCTGAATTCGTCGGGCGCGGCGGAGGAGCCGGTGCACCGGGCCGGCAGGAAGAAGACGTCATGAAATCGGAGCGCAAGCGGTTGTTGATTGTAGACGACGACAAGCACACGCGGGATGGGCTGAACCGGGCGCTGCAGCGGACGTACCACGTGGAGGTGGCGGAAAGCGGCGAGCGCGCGCTGGAGATTTTGGGGGCGCAGGACATCGACATCATGCTGAGCGACATCCGGATGCCGGGGATGGATGGGATGACGCTGCTGCAGCGCGCGCTGGCCCGCGACCCGCGGCTGATCTGCATTTTGCTGACGGCGTATGGGAGCGTGGAGACGGCGGTCGAGGCGATGAAGCGCGGCGCGATCGACTTTTTGACGAAGCCGGTGAATCTGGATCATCTGGAGATGTTGTTGAAGCGGGCGCTGCGGACGCGCGAGATGGAGCAGGAGAATGTGGCGTTGCAGGCGCAGCTCAACGACAAGTTTGGGTTGGAAAATCTGGTGGGGACCTCGGCGCCGATGCGCCAGTTGTTCGATGTGATCCGCCAGGCGGCGCCGACGCAGGCGACGGTGCTGATCCAAGGGGAGAGCGGGACGGGCAAGGAGCTGGTGGCCCAGGCGCTGCACCGACTGAGTACGCGGGCACAGGGGCCGTTTGTGGCGGTGCACTGCGCGTCGCTCGCGGCGAGCCTGCTGGAGAGCGAGTTGTTCGGCCACGAGAAGGGGGCGTTCACGGGTGCGGTGGCGCGGCGCCGCGGCCGCTTCGAGATGGCGGATGGCGGGACGCTTTTTCTGGACGAGATTTCCGAGATCGACGCGTCGGTGCAGGTGAAGTTGCTGCGGGTGCTGGAGGAGCGCGCCTTTGAGCGCGTGGGTGGGGATGCCACGCAGGAAGTGGATATTCGCCTGATCGCGGCGACCAATCGCGACTTGAAGGCGCGCGTGGCGGAAGGGAAATTTCGTGACGACCTGTTCTTCCGGTTGGATGTGGTGAGCATCACGCTGCCGCCGTTGCGCGAGCGGCGCGAGGACATTCCGCTGCTGTGCGATCGTTTTTTGCGGGAGTTCAGCGAGCGCAACCAGAAGGCGATCGAGGGAATCACGCCGGACACGGTGGCGATTTTGGAGGCCTACTCGTGGCCGGGCAACGTGCGCGAACTGCGCAACACGATGGAGAAGATGGTGGTGCTGGGGCGCGGGCCGAAGCTGACGCCGCGCGATGTGCCGCCGAACATTCGTGAGGAGGCGCAGAAGGCGGGGATCCTGGTGGCGAGCAGCCGGGCGGTGGGGGGTGTGGCGGGTGCGCTGCCGGACTCGCTGGCGGATGCGGAGCGGGCGATGATTATGCGGGCACTGCGCAAGCATGATGACAACCGCACGCGCGCGGCGCAGGAGCTGGGGATCAGCCGCCGGACGCTGCACCGCAAGTTGCGCGAGTACCAGGGGGATGTGGCGGTGGATGGGGTGGCGGATGCGGCCACGACCGAGGGTGAGGCATGAGTATCCAGGACCGGCTGCAGGTGGCGATTTACAGCATGGGTGAGGGCGCGGGGCGGCAGATTCTGCGGGCGCTGATCACGGTGCTGGCGTTTGCGTTGGTGGCCGTCTTGTATCTGGGCGGCCAGTTTGGCGGGCTGCGGGATGCGGAGAGCATGGAGCTTGCGCACCTGGGGCGGCGCATGGCGGAGGGGCACGGCTTCAGCACGCGCTGCCTGCGGCCGGCGGACCTTTCGCTGCTGCAGCGTCGCGGTGCGGCGCCGGATCCGGCGGCCGGGGTTCCCGACATCCGGCATGCGCCTTTGTATCCGGCGCTGCTATCGGCGGTCTTTCGGGTGACGGCCCCGGTGTTTCAGGCGAAGGCGGTCTCGCGACCGTTTGCGCCGGAGGTTCGCGTGTTGCTGCCGGTGGGGGCGACGTTGCTGCTGCTCAGCGGCGCGATTGTTTTTGTGGCGGGCTGGACGTTATTCGGTCCGCGCGTGGCGGCGACGGCCTTGATTGTGTTGCTATTTTCGCGTGCGGCGCTGGATGGGGTGGCCGGCGGCGGCAGTGTGATGCTGCAGATGGCGGTGACGACGCTGGCGCTGACGCTGGGGCTGGGGGCGGCGCGCTGGCGTCTGCGGCGCGGCCATGCGGCGGGCTGGATTCTGCTGACGGTGGGTGCGGGTGCGGCGGCCGGGTTGGCCGTGCTGACCGCGTATCCGTTGGTGGTGGTGGTGCCGGCGGTGGCGCTGCTGGTGGGTAGTGGGTTTGTGCGTTGGAAAACGTCGATGGTGGCGCTGTGCCTGCTGGTGGCGGTGGCGGTGACCGCGCCATGGCTGGTGCGCACCCAGCAGGTGAGCGGCAACCCGCTGGGCGTGGTGCCATACACGGCGCTGGATGGCAGCATCCTGCACGAGGAGGGTACGTTCGACCGGAGCCCGGTGGCCACGGAGAGAACGCGCGACGTGATGGTGGCGCTGCGGCTCAAGTTGCTGGAGGGACTCGGCGAGGGCTATGGCCGGAATCTGCGCACGCTCGGCGACGGCTTGCTCATGGCCTTCTTCCTGGTGGCGCTGTTCATTCGGCAGGACGAGGAGGGGGCGACGGCGCTCAAGTGGTGCGTCGTGCTGGCGCTGGTGGCGCGGCTGGTTCTGGCGGCGCTGGGACGTCCATCGCCCGACACGCTGCTGCCGTTTCTGCCGGTGGTGGCGTTGATTGGCAGTGCGCTCTTTTTCAAGTTGCTGGACCAGATGACGACGGTGACGGCGGAGGTCCAGACGGCGTTGGTGGGCGCCTGGGTGGCGCTGGCGTTGGCACCGGTGCTGTTGGCGTGGGCGGGGCCTGGCGGGCGCGCAGCGTATCCGCCGTATGCGCCTTCGTTTGTCCGCTATGTGGCGGGGCTGGTGCCGGACGATGCGGTGGTGGCGACGGATATTCCCTGGGCGATGGCGTGGTATGGGGACCGCAGCGCGTTGCTGCTGCCTCCGTCGCCGGCGGCGTTGGTGGAAACGCGTGCGGGTGGGATGCCCGTATGCGGGGTGTATCTGACGACGGAGACGGGCGACCAGCCCTACGTGGGGTCGCTGCTGCAGGGGCGCGCGCAGGGTTGGCTGCCGGTGTTGAACCGGCTGGTGCCGGAAGATTTTCCTTGGAAGCACGGCGTGGCGGTGCCGCCGGGGCGGCGCGACCAGCTCTACCTCACGGACCAACCACGATGGGAGACTCCGGCGACGGCTCCCGCTTCTGCTTCAGGTGCCGGTTCAGCGTCTGGCGGGTGATGCCCAGCAATTGGGCCGCCATGGTTTGATTGCCGTCGGTTCGGCGCAAGGCTTCCTCGATCAACAGGTCCTCCGCCTGTGCCAAGGTGGGCAGGGGGCGCATCGGCGAGAACGGCGAGACCAACTCGGCCGGTGCCGCGGCGGGGCGGGGCGGGGCGGCGGGATCGGTTCCCTGCTCGATGACTTCGCGGAAGGGGGCCAGGTCCAGGACTCCGGATTTGTGGGTGCTGACGGCGTTGTAGCACATGGCTTCCAACTCGCGGATGTTGCCGGGGAAGTGATAGGCGGAGAGCAGGGCGAAGAGTTCTGCGGATGGTGTGGGGCGGCGCTTGTCCATGGACTGGGCGGCCTTCTCCAGGAAATGATCGACGAGCAAGGGGAGGTCGTCGAGGCGCTCGCGCAAGGCGGGGACCCGGATCAGGTGGGAGCGCAGGCGGAAGAAGAGATCCTCGCGGAAGACGCCGGTGCGCTGGAGGGCGTGCAGGTCGCGGTTGGTGGCGACGATGATGCGGGCATCGGTGCGCTTCGGGTTGTCGGCGCCGAGCTGGAAATATTCGCGTTCCTGGACGAGGCGCAGGAGTTTGACCTGGGAGATGGAGTTGAGGTCGCCGATTTCATCGAGGAAGAGGGTGCCGCCGGCGGCTTGTTCGATGAGGCCCTTGCGGACTTCGAGGGCGCCGGTGAACGCGCCGCGGGTGTGGCCGAAGAGGGTGTCCGAGAAGACGTTGTCATCGAGGCCGGCGATATTGACGGTGACGAATTTGCCGGTGCGGCCGCTGACGGCATGGATGGCGCGGGCGACGAGTTCCTTGCCGACGCCGGTTTCGCCGGTGACGAGGATGGGCTGTGGCGTGGTGGAGACGGCCTCGATGTACTGAAACATCGCGTGCATGATCTTGTGGGCGCTGACGATCTCGTGGAAGGCTTCGGGGTGCTTGAGTTCGGCGGAGAGGAGATGTTCCTTGAGCAGGGCATTTTCGCGGCGGACCTCGCGCACTTCGAAGGCGCGGCGGGTGGCGGCGATGAGGGTGTTTTCCTCGACAGGCTTGACCATGTAGTCGAAGGCGCCATCGCGCATGCAGGCGACGGCGGTTTTGACTTCGTCCAGGCCGGTGACGACGATGATGGGCATGTCCGGGTAGCGCTGAACGATGCGGGGCAGGAGGTCGCGCCCGGAGAGGTGCGGCATGTTCAGATCCAGCAGGGTGATCTGGCATTGCTGGGCGGCGAGGAGATCCTCGACCTGGCGGCTATCGGTGCACTGCCTGAGGTTGTTGATGCCGTGGCTTTTCAGGGTGTAGGCGTAGCTCTGCTGCATCTGCTCGTCGTCGTCGACCAGAAGAACGGGGAGCGGGGGGAACAAGGATGCGCTCATGCTAAATGGTCTGGCCTCCAGTTGGGGTACCGGTCCTGCGTATCGGCAGGCGTACCGTGACGGTAGTCCCCTTACCAAGTTGGGAGGCAAATCGCAACTCGCCTTTGTGGTTCTCCACGATGGTGCGGGAGATGGAGAGGCCGAGGCCGGTGCCGCCGTCGTCCTGCCGAGTGGTGAAGAAGGGGTCGGTGATGCGGTCGAGGTTTTCGGGGGCGATGCCGGCGCCTTCGTCGTGCACTTCGATGGCAAGCCAGTCGGTGTCGGGCTCTTGGCGGGTGGAGATGACGATGGCCTTATTGGGGTCGGGCAGTGCCTGGCAGGCGTTGGAGAGCAGGTTGATGACGACCTGTTCGATGTTGCGGGCGTTGCCAACGATGGTGGGCAGGGGCGCGGCCTTGTTGACGGAGACGCGCTGGCAGGCCTTGCGCAGCAGCGGGTTCAGCAGGTGCACGGCGGCGTCCACGACGGCATTGATGTCGACTGTTTCGCTGAGCGTTTCGGGGCTCTTGCGGGCGAAGGCCTTGAGGTCGTCGACGAGGTCCTTGATGCGTTCGGCGGCCTTCTGGATGGTATCGACCATGGCGGGCAGCTCTTCGCGGATTTCGGCGTAGGGGCGCCGGCCCACTTCGAAGTCGCCCTCCAGTTGCTGGTAGTGGTCGAGGATGCGCAGGATATCGTCGCAGGAGCGGCGGAGGACGCCGGTGCCCAGGATCATGACGTTATTGGGGTTGCTGATTTCGTGGGCGACGCCGGAGACGAGGTTGCCGAGGGCGATCATTTTATCGGCCTGGATCAGTTGTTTTTGGCGGCGATCGGCGTCGGCGCGGGCCTGCTGGCGTTCGGTGATGTCCTCGGCGATGACGACGGCGCCCTGGGGGAATGGGGCCAGGGTAAAGTTGAGGATGCGGGAGGCGAGGGCGACCTCCTGGCGCGTTTGCACCTGGCCGGTGGCGATGGCACCGGCGAGCAGGGTGGCGAGGGTGCAGTCGGGTTCCCCGTGGGCCGGATCGAAGAGGGGGGCTCCGAGGGCGGGCAGGGGGATTTCCATGGCGCGGCGGGCCAGGTTGCTTTTGATGACGCGGCCATCCTGATCCACGACGACCATGGCGGCGGGGTTGTGCTGGAAGAGGGCGAAGTTGAAGGCTTCCTTGTCGCGCAGGTTTTCTGCGGGGGAAGCGGACTGATGCTTGGGCTGAGTCACATCACCGAGCTCCCGGGCAAGCGGCCGTGGCATCTGGAGATGGGGCCAAGACGCTGTCCGTTGCGGTGACTATAGCGAGGAGGGTTGGCGGGCGCCACTGGATAAAAAAAAGGGCAGCGACGTTGCCGTCGCCGCCCTTGAGCGCTCGCGAAGTGCGAGAGCCGCCCTCAGGGACTTACGACTTCGGGGGCCGCCGGCAAAGCTGCCGCGGCTGCCGCCGTAATCGTACTGGGCACCAGGGTTTGAATCATGGGCATCCGTTTCGGGATCACCACGACGAACCCGTGAGGCTGCGGGGTCACACCGGCGCGGGCCGTCAGGATGCGCATATCGATGCGAACCGGACCGACCGTGACGAAATGATTGCCCTCTTCCAGCCTCGGGACGTCGAAGATGCCGTTCTCGTCGGTCCGCGTGCGGAACACGACTTCTTCGGTATCTGCGTTCCAAACCTTAACGGGAAGCCGGTCGACCGGCGTTTGCCCATCCGGGAACAGAACGACGCCCCGCACCTCGGCCGGCAGGACGGTCACATCAGGCGCTGCTTGCACCACACCGGCGGCGACGGACGCCACCAAGACTGCAAGCGCGAGACCTTTAATGGTCATAACTATATGCTCCTTTCCACATCAACTGGCAGACGGAAATATAGCGAACCAACCCCTGGCTCGTCAATCTTTCGCCGTGGATTTGTTGGTGATCCTCGCCACTGCCGCGCCGGCCAGGGCGGCCCCCTCGAGTCTCACGTTTCATCTCCGCGTCCCTCCTCCGGGCATCTCGCCGTCATGTGCGGGAATTGAGATAGCACGAAGCATGCCGACGGGGTGGAGGTGGCGTGCGATTGCGGGGACGATTGTGATGGTTGGGGTATCGTTCGAAAGCCTACGTGAAGTCGTAATGCTCTCTGGTGCAGTGGATTACGATTAGGATTACGATTAGGATTAGGATTAAGAATATGATCGGGGTTAAGGCTTTTGTGGGGGGCTGATGGATTGACTTGGGGATAATTTGTGGCCATGGGCGGGGCGCGGGGGGTGTCGCGTGGTGTGACAGGGGGCGGGGAGGGTGTCGCGATTTAGTGGGGGGCGGGGGATGGGGCAGAAAGGCGACAAAGGAGGTAGGGGCCGCAGGTGGCGACAACGGGGAATTCGGCGCGCAGGGCGGGGGTGGCGTCGAGGTGGTCGGGGGCGATCAGGAATTGGGCGCCGCGGTGTTGCAGGCCGCGGAGGGTGGTGACGGATTGTTGGCCGAGAGGGAGGGTGAATCCGCGGCGATCGAGCCAGAAGAGGAGGGCCGAGTCGTCGTGGGCGATGGGGCGGCCGTTTTCATCGATGGCGGGGTTGTCGCCGAGTGTGACGACGAGGGCGTTTGTGGGGATGAGGGGGCGGAAGGCGGCGGCGGCTTCGAATTTGGGGCGGAGGGATGGGCTTTCGCCGGAGGGGGTGCGGCGCGGATCGGCGGTGCGCAGGGCAAGGGGGAGGAAGGCGGCGAGGGTGGTGAAGGCGAGGGCGGTGCGCAGGAGCGAGAGCAGGTGGTGAGGGCGGCGGGGATGGGACGCGGGCGGGCTGGTGGTGGCGTGCGTGCCGAGGCCGATGAGCAGGCAGGCGGGAGGGACGGCGATGGCGTGGTAGTAGATGGCCCAGGTATCGGCGGTGGTGCGCAGGGCGGCGAGGAGCAGGGCGCCGGCGGAGGCCAGCCAATAGAGGGCGACGCGGGTGCGCGGGGGCGATCGCCAGAGGGCGAAGGCGGCGAGCAGGAGACCGCATCCGCCAAAGACGTACTTGGCTTCATTGCGGCCGGCGTAGAAGAGAAGTTGGAGGAGGCGGTGGGGGTCGGCGAGCATGTCGCGGCCGATCCAGTGGCTCTCGTTGGTGAGGCCGAGGGAGTTGCCCCAGGCGAGCCAGAAGGTGTGGGCGTGGGCGTACCAGGTGAGCGGGGGGAGGAGGGCGATGGCGGCCATGGTCCATACGAGCGGGGATGTGCAGGCGGCGCGCGGGCCGAGGCGCTCCAGGCAGACGGCGGCGAGGACGGGCCCGAGGCAAAGCGCGGGGGCTTTGAGGAGGATGGCGAGGGCGGTGAGGGCGGCGGCGGCGAGTGCGTCGCGGGGGCGGGCGTCGTCGCGCCAGCGCAGGAGAAAGAGGACGGCGAGGATGGAGGCGAGCATCATGCCCGGGTCGGGCTGGATGGCGGTGGCGAAGCGGATGAAGAGCGGGTTCAGGGAGAAGACGGCCAGTGCGAGGAGGGCCTGGCGGGGGGCCAGCAGGCGGCGGGCGAGGCGGTGAAAGGCGAGCAGGGAGGCGAGAGAGATGGCGAGCGAGAGGATGCGGCCGCTGACTTCGTGGTAGCCGGCGAGGCGGTAGCTCAGGGCCATCAGCCAGGCGTGGAGAGGGAACTCGGACTCGACGAGGCCGGGGCCATCGCCGCCCCAGTCGATGCGGGGGTAGAGGATGTTCATGTCGCCGCGCCAGAAATTGCGGGCGATCATGCCGAGGTCGCATTCGCGCCACGAGTGGTAGGAGGTGTGGTCGATCGGGCGGGCGACATCGGTGGCGCGCAGGACGAGGCCGATGGCGATGGCGGCGACGCAGGCGGCGGACAGGATGCGTTCACGGGCGGGGCGGGCGGATCGAAGGGAGAAGCGCATGGGGGCATCTTAGCGGACGTGGGCGCGGCGCTCAACCGGGAGAATGGGGAGGGGTGGGGCTTGTGCCTGGAAGCGGCAGTCGATTCACCACGAAGGTCACGAAGAGCACGAAGCGATGGGAGAAACGTGGTGCCAACTGCTCCACATCGGTTGTGTGCAGCGTGTGGGGTTGCGCGCCCGCCCGCGGAGCGGCCGGGCCACCTTGCTTGAGATTCTTCAGGGTGGAGAGGGAAGGGGAGGGAGTCGGGCGAAGAGGGGGTCCATCCAGGGGGCGGGCAGTTCGTGGACGGAATGGCGGAGACGCTCCTGCCACCAACTCGACTGTTCGGCGAGGTCGTTCTTTTGGAAGCGCTGTTCGATGAAGCGGAACGAGTCGCGGTGGTAGAGGAGGACATCGATGGGGAAGTCGACATCGGCGGCGCTGATGCGGGTGGAGTCGAAGGCGAGGCAGCCGACCTTGAGGGCGAAGGGCATGGGATCCGAGAAGGTGAGGGTGCGATCGAGCACGGGCTTGCCATAGCCGGAGGCGCCGATGATGTGATAGGGCGTGCCCGTGCCGATTTCGACCCAGTTGCCCTCGGGATACATGAGGAACAGGCGGTGCTCGCGGTCGGCGGAAAGCTGGCCGCCGATGAGGGCATGGATGTTGAACGTGAAGCCGCTGCCGATGAGGGACTCGCGGTCTTCGGCGGAGACGCGGCGGACCTGGGTCGCAAACGCGTTGACGACTTTGAAGAGGCGGTCGGCGGGTGATTCCTCGCTTTCGAGCGCTTCGTCGAAGTAGGTGATGGCCTTATCGCGGACGGAGCGCAGGCCGGAGGTCATGATGAAGAAGGCGCCACCCTTGCGTTCGTACTTGGCGATCTTGCGAGCGCGGATGCACTCGGAGCCTGAGGTGATGAGGGTATCGGCGATGCCCACGATTCCATCCTGAACTTTGGCGCCGAGGCAGAAGGTCATGTGTGTGTTTCCCGTGGTTAGCGAATTTGCATGCGGATATCCCACTCGAGGGTGACCTCGGCGGGGAGACCATCGTGGGTGCCGGAGACGGGGGCGGAGGCGGCGGGGTCGGCGGAGGCGGCGAGGGCGACGTAGTCATCGGTGAGGGCGAGGCCGGTGATGGGGTCATAGCCGCGCCAGCCGGCGCCGGGGAGGTAGACCTCGGCCCAGGCATGGAGTTCGCGGCGGGGTTCGCGGCGGTGGTTGTGCCAGTAGCCGCTGACGAAGCGGGCGGGCAGGTGCTGCGCGCGGCAGGCTTCGATGAAGAGGACGGCGAGGTCGCGGCAGGTGCCGGCGCGGCGGGTGAGGGTGTCCTGAGCGGGGCGCGGGATGCCGAGTTCGCGGTGCTCCGGGGTGAAGGTGGAGAGGCGGCGGGCCAGCTCGGCGAGGAAGGGCACGGTGGCGCCATGCGCGGCGCGGGCGACGGCGGTGGCGAAATGGATGATGGCGTTATGGCGGTCGCGCCGGCGCACGTACGCGGCGAGGACACCGCTGGAGTCGTCGAACAGGGCGGGCAGGCGCAGGGCATCGGGTTGGGTGACGACGTAGTCGAAGGGGTTGGGCCGCCGGACGCTGCCCTCGACGCTGGAGGCAATGGAGAGGGTTTGGACGGGCTGGTCGAAGCAGAGCAGGGTGATGTGGTTGCCCTCGAGGTCGATGCTCTCGGAGCGTACGGAGGGGTGGGGATGCACGCGCAGTTCGGCGCGCGCGAGGCGGAGGTGCGGCTCGGGGCGTGGGCGCAGGCGCAATTCGTGCGGCCCGAGGGAGACGGGGCGTGCGAAGCGGTAGCGGGTGGAGTGGTCGATACGGAAGTGCATGGCTACTGCTGCTGGTCCGGTTGTTGGCCCGCCGCGGCACTCGGCAGCGCGGCGGCGAAATACACGTCGTCGATGCCCTGGTGAACGCCGTTCAGCTCGGCTTGCAGGCCGTCGATGAAATCATGGAAGCCGTGGAGGACGATATCGGAGGCGCGTGTGAAGGCCAGGCGCGAGCGGAGCTGGCCGAGGCGCTGTTCGGCGGGGTGCCGGAAGGTGCCAGACGGGGTGCCGGAGATGGCGTGCAGGGTGTCGTCGGCGGTGATCAGGCAAGCCTGCACGGCGCGCGGGAACTCGCGATCGAGGAGCAGGAATTCGACGATGCGGTCGGGCGTGAAGCGGCCGTGGAGGCGGCGGTACATGTCGTCGGCGTCGGCGGATTTCAGGAGGGCGGCCCATTGCAGTTCATCGAGGGGCGAGCCGACATCCTGGACGGAGGGCAGGAGCAGGAAATATTTCACATCGAGCAGGCGGGTGGTCTGGTCGGCGCGTTCGAGCTGCTGGCCGAGGCGCCAGAAGCGCCAGCCCTCGCTGTGGGCCATGGAGTCGTGCATCAATCCGGAGAAGGTGAGGGCGGCGCGCTTGATGTCGTCGAAGAACGCGAAGCCGACATCGCCGCTGGCGCGGGCGGTTTCGGCGATGGTGTAGGCGCCGTGCAGTTGTTGCCAGACGGCGAGGGGGATGGTGTCGCGGGCGGCGCGCGCATTTTCGCGGGCGCGGCGCAGGCAGGAGAGGATGGATCCCGGGTGGGCTTCATCGATGGCGAGAAACTGGAGGGCATGGTGCGCATCGGCCTGGGGGTAGCGGGAGAGGAAGGCGGCGAGGTCGCCGGTGATTTCGACGAGCGGAGTCCAGGAGTCGCCGGCGCTGGGGAGGTCGAGGGTGAGGTAGCGGTTGACGTCGGCGTAGCGGGCGACGTTGGACGCGCGCTCGACATAGCGACCGACCCAGTAGAGGGCTTCGGCGACACGGCTCAGCACGAGGAGTCCTCCCCGGCGAGCACCCAGGTGTCCTTGCTGCCGCCGCCCTGGGACGAGTTGACGACGAGTGAGCCACTGCGCAGGGCGACGCGGGTGAGGCCGCCGGGAAGGACGTGGAGGCGGCGACCGTAGAGGACATAGGGGCGCAGGTCGACGTGGCGGCGGGCGAAGCCGTCCTCCGTCACGACCGGAACGGTGGAGAGGGAGAGGGTGGGTTGGGCGATGTACTGGCGGGGGTTGGCGCGAATGCGGGCGGCGAAGGTTCGCCGCTCGCGGACGGTGGCGTGCGGCCCGATCAACATCCCGTAGCCGCCGGACTCGTTGGTGGATTTGACGACGAGCGTGTCGAGGTGATCCAGGACGTAGTCACACGATTCCTTGACCCAGCATAGATAGGTTTCGACGTTGGGCAGGATGGGGTCCTGGGCCAGGTAGAAGCGGATCATGTCGGGGACGTAGGCATAGATGGCCTTGTCGTCGGCGACGCCGGTGCCGGGCGCATTGACGAGGGTGACGTTGCCGCGGCGCCAGGCGTCCATCAGACCGGGGACGCCGAGGGTGGAATCGGCGCGGAAGACGCGCGGGTCGAGGAAGTCGTCATCGATGCGGCGATAGAGGACATCGATGCGCTGGAGGCCCTGGGTGGAGCGCATGTAGAGGCGGTCCTGGTTGACGACGAGGTCGCGGCCCTCGACGAGGGGGATGCCGGTTTGCTGGGCGAGGAAGGCGTGTTCGAAGTGGGCGGAGTTGTTGACGCCGGGGGTGAGGAGGGCGGCGCGCGGGGCGTGGGTGGCGGCCTCGGGGGCGACATCGTGCAGCATGTCGAGCAGGCGGCCGGGGTAGTCCTCGACGGGGCGGACGGCGAGGGCGCCGAGCAAGTCCGGGAAGGCGAGTTTGGAGACCTTGCGGTTGTTGAGGACGTAGGAGACGCCGGAGGGGCAGCGCAGGTTATCTTCGAGGACGCGGTAGGTGCCGTTGGCGTCGCGGACGAGATCGGTGCCGGTGATGTGGCACCAGACTCCTTGAGGCGGATTCATGCCGATGCATTCGCGGCGGAAGTGAGCGGCGGAGAGGACGAGTTCGGGGGGGACGATGGCTTCCTTGAGGATGCGCTGGTCGTGGTAGATGTCGTCGATGAAGAGGTTGAGGGCCTGAACGCGCTGGGTGAGGCCGGCTTCGAGGTGCTGCCATTCGGCGGCGTTGATGACGCGGGGGATGATGTCGAAGGGCAGGACTTTTTCGGTGCCGTCGCGATCGCCGTAGACGGAGAAGGTGGCGCCCCATTCCCGCAGCATGCGTTCGGCGGCGGCTTGTTGGTTGGCGCGGCGGCTGGCGGGGAGTTCGCCCAGATATTGCCACACGCGCTGCGCAGCCGGCCGGGCGGTGCCGTCGGCATCGAGCAACTCGTCGTACGGAATCGGGGGTGCCTGCATTTTCGTGTTCATACGGATGCCCCCTGAATACGCAATCCGTATGCCAGACTCGCGTGGGCGCTGATATGTTGTGTAACTGTTTCCTGTGGAATATTTTGCGAATCTATTGCGGGTCGGGTGGTGATGGTGTTGTGAAATACAACAATGGCTTGAAAACTTCCGTTGGGACAGATTTGTCTATGCGGGGTGAATGGTGGCAGGGCCGCCTGACGCGGATTCCCGCTTGCGCCGGTTATCGGGATGCGGCCATGCTCGGGTACGGCACGGGCAGCGGTTTTCATGAATGGGCGAGGCAAGGCTATGTCGGAGACGGAGGCAGGGGGCGCGCGCGGGAGTTGGCGCGCGTACCTTTTGGTGGCGTTGGCCGTGCTGGTGGCGTATGCGCCGATCCTGCGCAATGGGTTTGTTTACGACGATCTCCCCTACGTGCTGGAGAATCCCGCGGTGGTGGCGCCGACCCTGGCGAATGTGCTGGGGGATACCTTTCCGCCGGGACGTCGCGACACGGCGCTCTACCGCCCGCTGCTCACCCTGACCTACGTGGTCGATCGGGCGCTGAGCGGAGGCGATCCGGTTATCCAGGCGCGTGTGGCGCATGGGCACAATCTGCTGTTGCATGCGGCGGTGAGCCTGCTGTTGCTGGCGGCCTGGCGGCGGTTGGTGGCTCCGCCGGTGGCGCTGGTGGGGGTGATGTTCTATGCCGTGCATCCGGCGTTGAGCGAGACGGTGGCGTGGGTGGCGGCGCGTTCGGAGGGACTGCTGGGCCTGTGGGCGGCGCTGGGGTTGTGGTGCGCCGTACGTGGCGGGCCGCCGCGGCGGGTGGGGCTTCAGTTGGCGGTGTTGACGGTGCTGGCGGTTCTCAGCAAGGAGTCTGGCGTGGTGCTGCCGGTGGCATGGGCGCTGGCCGCGCTGGCGACGCGTCCGCGGTGCGTGCGCGCGGATGTGGTGGCGCTGGTGGCGCCGGCGCTGGCGGTGGCGCTGCTGGCTGTGATCCTGCGTGCGATTGCCTTTCAGGGGCTTGCCCCGCCCGTGCGGGCGTTCGGAGGGCTGGATGCGGCGACGCGCGCCGTGGTGACCGGGATGGTGTTTACACGCTATCTGTGCACCTGCCTGTGGCCCACGCACCAGACGGTGCACTGGCCGCCGCTGCCCCTGGCGCCGCAGCCCGCGGCGGCCTGGCTGGCGCTGGCGGCGGCGGCCGGGCTGATCGCCGTGGCGGTGGTGGGCCTGCGCCGGCGCCGGCCGTGGGGGTTGGGGGCCGCCTGGTTCCTGGCGGCGCTGGTGCCCTATAGTCACGTGATATTTCCCATAGGGGCTATTTGGGCTGAACGTTTTCTCTACGTGCCGGCGATGGGGCTGGGGTTGATGCTGGCGTCGCTGGGGGAGCCCCTGTGGCGGGTGCCGTGGGGGCGCCGCGCGGCGCGGATTGGCGCCGTCATGCTCGTGCTGGCGGGGGTTGCCGCCACGTGGACGCGCGCGGCCGTCTGGCACAGCAACGTCAGCCTGTGGTCCGCCGCGGCGCGGGCGTATCCGCGGGACATCGTGGCCCGCGTGGCCGAAGCCTACTACCGCACCAACCAGGCGGACCTGGCCTCGGTGAGTTGGCTGCGCGCGACGTGGCCCGCGACCCGCCGCCAGCTGGCGGCCTGCCGGCCAGGTCTGATATCCGAGTCGATGCGGTTGCGCATTGCGTGGATCGACGCCGAGCTGGCGCGCCATGGTGGCGCCG
>CAZWQJ010000019.1:27806-36358 GCA_964635825.1 uncultured Victivallales bacterium
GCGCGCATCGGGCATCGACAGGGGGCCCGGTCTTGACTACGTTCTTCGCGGTCCGGCGGGGTTTATAGAACACGAGCGTGCGAGGAGCCGATGATTCCACGGTACACCGGTCGCGAAATGGGAGCGATCTGGACAGACGAGAACAAGTACAGGACCTGGTTGCGGATTGAGATCCTGGCGTGCGAGGCGATGCACAAGCTGGGGCGCATTCCGCAGGCGGATCTGGCGCGTATCCGCAAGCGGGCGGATTTTCGGGTCAAGCGGATCGAGGCCATCGAGGCGCGCGTCAACCATGACGTGATTGCGTTTTTGACGAATGTGGCCGAGTACGTGGGCCCCTCGGCGCGGTTCATACACCGTGGGCTGACGAGTTCGGATGTGCTCGACACGGGGCTGGCCGTGCAGATGGTGCAGGCGGCGGACATCCTGATTCGGGACGTCAAGGCGGTGCGGCGCGCGGCGGCGGCGCAGGCGCGGAAGCATCGCTTCACGCCGATGATCGGGCGCACGCACGGGATCCACGCGGAGCCGATCACCTTCGGGCTGAAGATGGCGTTGATGTATGACGAGTTTGGGCGGGCGCTGCGGCGGTTGGAGCAGGCGCGCGATGCGGTGGCGGTGGGGCAGTTGTCGGGTGCGGTGGGCACGCATGCGCACCTGGAGCCTTCGGTGGAGCGCTTCGTGTGCCGCCAGTTGGGGTTGCGGCCCGCGCCGATTTCGACGCAGGTGCTGCAGCGTGACCGGCATGCGGAGTACATGGCCGCGCTGGCGCTGGTGGGCGCCTCGGTGGAATGCTGGGCGCAGGAATTTCGCCATCTGCAGCGCACGGAAGTGCGCGAGGTGGAGGAGTACTTCGGCAAGGAGCAGAAGGGGTCGTCGGCCATGCCGCACAAGAAGAACCCGATCACGGGCGAAAAGCTCTGCGGGTTGGCGCGGCTGCTGCGCGGCAACCTGGTGGCGGGCCTGGAGAATGTGGCGCTGTGGCACGAGCGCGACATCTCGCACTCGTCGGTTGAGCGCGTGATTCTGCCGGACAGCACGATTGCGCTGGACCACATGCTGACCAACCTGGAGCGGCTGGTGCGGATGCTGCGGGTATTTCCCAAGCGGATGCGGGCCAATCTGAACATGACGCGCGGGCTGATTCACTCGCAGCAGGTGCTGCTGATGCTGACGGACAAGGGGTTCAGCCGCGAGGATGCCTACCGGCTGGTGCAGCGCCATGCGATGCGGGCCTGGGAAGAGGGCGACGAGCTGCGGGCCCTGCTGGAGGGCGATCCGGAAATCATGGCCAAGGTGACGCCGGCGGATCTGGACAAGGTTTTCGATTTGACGATGCACTTCCGCGACGTGAACCGCACGTTCAAGGCGGTGGGGCTGTAAAGGATAGGGCTGATGGAAGGGTCTCAATCATGAGCAAGCGCAAGTCCGCCTATGCGGCGGCGGGTGTGGATATTGACAACAAGATGCGGGCGCTGGCCGAGATCAAGCGGCTGGTGGGACGCACGCGGACGGCCGGTGTGTTGAGTGACATCGGGATGTTCGGAGGTTTGTTTGCCTCGCCGGGCCGCGACCAGGTGCTGGTGGCGAGCACGGATGGCGTGGGCACGAAGCTCAAGGTGGCGGCCATGGCCGGGCGCCACGACACGGTTGGCCAGGACATCGTCAACCACTGCGTGAACGACATTCTGGTGCAGGGGGCGAAGCCGCTGTTCTTCATGGATTACGTGGGGACCTCGCACTTCGATACGGGCATTTTCCGGCAGGTGATTGCGGGGTTGTGCAAGGCGTGCCGTGAGAATGGGTGCGCGCTGCTGGGGGGCGAGACGGCGGAGATGCCGGGGCTGTACCCGAAGGGTGAATACGACCTGGTGGGGACGATCGTGGGTGCGGCGCCGCGCAAGGCGTTGCTGACCGGGCGCACGATTCGTGCGGGCGACGTGGTGATCGGACTGCCGTCGTCGGGGCTGCACACCAACGGCTACTCGCTGGCGCGGCGCGTGATCTTTGAACAGGCGGGCCTGAAGATCGGCTCGCGCTTTCCGGGCACGACGCGCACGGTGGCGCAGATGCTGCTGGCGGTGCACCGCAGTTACCTCAAGCCGATTGCGGCGCTGCTGGCGGCGGTGCCCGTGCATGGGATGGCGCACATCACCGGCGGCGGGTTTCCGGACAACTTGCCGCGCGTGTTGCCGGAGAAGGTGCAGTTGCGTATTGCGACGCGCGCGTGGAAGCCCGGGCCGCTCTTTCAGTTTCTGGCGCAGGAAGGTGGCATAGAGCGCGAGGAGCAGTACCGCGTGTTCAACATGGGTATCGGCTACGTGGTGCTGGTGCGCGCGAGTGACGCCACCCGCGCGATGGCCTGCCTGCGTGCGCAGCGCGCGTCACCGGTTATCATTGGCCGGGCCGAACGGGGCCAGCGCGGAGTCATCCTGGAGTCCTGAGAGTGGCGCTTCCGCCGGCGTGGGCAGGGTGTAGTCTTCGCTCGCGCTGAACGAGTGCCCCTCGGGTAATTCGTAAGGCGCCTCGCCGGGGGCGGCGCCGTTGCGCGGGGTTTCCCAGCGGGCGGCGGAGTCGGTTGGGGGGCGGCCCGGGGACTGACTCTCGACCAAGCTCGGATCGTCAGCGCGGGTGGCGGACGTGGTGGGGGGTGAGCCAAAGCTCAGTGGATCCTCCGTTTCGGATGTGGCGTCCTCCTGCCAGGTGGTGAGCGGGGCGTCCTGCCGGGGTTCCATGCGGGCGCGGCTCTCCTCCTCGCGCGCCCTTTCCTCCCAGTCGGCCATGGCGTCCTCTTCCATTTCCGCGGCGAGGGCCTCCTCATCGCGGCGGCGCTGGACATCATCGGCCAGCCAGCCCCAGGAGGTGCCGGCGGCGGTGGCGGAGTCGTCGCCCGCCTCGTCGCGCAGATCGAGAACGTGGCGGCGGGTGATTTCGACGGGTGCGGGCGTCTCGGCGGTGAGTGGGGTGGTGCGCAGGGTCCTGCGCAGATTGATCAAACCGTCGCCATCCCGATCCAGGCTGGCGGTGCGTCCGGCCTCGGCCGTGGGTTCCAGTTGGAGTTGCAGTTCATGCATGGTCACGGGAACCAGGCGGGGAGGGGCGGGCGGGTTGCCCGCGTCCTCGGCGAAGCGCATGGTGACCGCGAGCAGGTTGGTGGAAGCGGCTCCGGGGTTATCGGCGAGTTCGGCGCGAGCCGCCACCGGCAGGGCGGCTGCCAGCAGCAGCACGCAGGTGGCGGTCGTGTTCATCGCAGGGGGACGGAGAGGGTTCCGTTGTAGAATTCGATGATATGGCCGCGCTCGATCAGCCAGCTCAGCGGGGACAGGATTTCGGCGGCCTCGGGGCGATCGGGGGCGATGCCGGGGCGCAGGGTTTCGAGCAACTGCGCGCGCGTACAGCCGGGGCTTTCGCGCAGGAACGTCAGGACGGCGCGGATCGATTCGATGGCGCGCGCGGGGTCGAGCGGCGCGGGGGGTATGGCGGTGACAAAGCGCACGCCTTCGCCGGCGCGGAAGGTGTGGAAATGGCGTCCGCGCAAAGCGCCCTGCAAGGCGATGGGCAGGGCGCGGGGTGAGCGGCACTCGCGATTCCAGGCGGCGGCCAGGGCTTGCGTCAGGCGCGCATCCTGGGCGCGGCGGGCGAGCGGGGCGGGCAGCGACGCATGGGTGGCGAGGCGCATCATGTCCGGTGCAAATTCCCGCAGGAACAAATCGACGGCGGCGGACCACTTCATGGCGTCGGCCTCGGCGGGGGCGCCCTTGCGGCGGTAGAGGGTGACGGTGCGGCACTCCTCTTTCCACTGGTCGATCAGTGCGGCGTCATGGACCGTTTCGATGTGGCGCCGGTATTCCAGCAGCGGCATGTGGGCGAAGCGGGTGCGGTGGAGTTCCTCGACGCGCGAGGCGTAGGTGTTGTGGTTGGGCGGACCGATGAGGGTGCCGCTCAGCCCGCAACGGGCGACGCAGACGAAGTTGCCGGTGGGCGGTTCGATGGTGCGCGTCTCGGTCTCGAAGGCCTCGCCGAAGTGCTCGCGCATGAGGTGTTCTTCCATGGCCGGGCGATCGAGGGCGACCATTCCGCAGGCCTGGCATTGCCAGAGGCGATGTTCCGCCGAGGTGGCCTCCAGCTTCACGCGGCAGGCATCCGGGTTCGACAGGAAGAGGGAGACCAGTTCGGGCAGGGGATAGGCGCGACGCGAGGCGCGCATGCGTTTGACGAGTCCGGCCAGTTGGCGTTCGTCGGGCAGGAAGCGGATTTCGAAGGGGATCGGGGCTTCGCGCCGGGGCGGTTCGTAGGTGGAGCGCTGAGGCCGGTCGGCGGTGGCGCCATGCCGATTGGGGCCGCCCTCGCGGCGCCGGTCCGGAGGACCACCGGGACGGCGGGGGCCGCCATCGCGGCGCGGACCGCGATCGTTGCGATCGCCGCGGTCGCGGCGGGGGCCGCCACGGTCGTCATGCTGGAAGTAGGTGGACGCGCTGGGTGGCTTGCGGGCCCAGTCGGGCACGAAGTTCAGGGCGAGCACGAGTTCGCGGGCGGCGACGGTCGTATCGACGGCGTCGTCGATGGCTTCGGCGTTATCCACAGGTTCGTCAGACATGCACACACATTCCTTCCGCACCCCGTCAGGGATCAGGCCCGCGCATCCCCATCGGTCGCGGCAGCTGGGCATGGGTACCGCGGCCGAGTCCGGCAAGGCCGCGAAAGTCATGCAAAGGCGAGTGTATGCGATTCCGGGCGGCGGATCAATCGCAAGCGCAGTGGTGGCGGGATTTTATTGACATTTCAGTGGAAGAGGGCCAGTGTGCGCGCCCTGCAACGGCATTCACGGGGTTTGACCCGTTCCGGCCGAGCAGACGCGGGAGGCTGCAAGGCACCCGTCAAACCCAATATTCAGGAGGAGTTTTCATGACCGCTGCCAAGATAACGAAGACCGCCAAGACCGTGAAGTCCCCGAAGGTTGCCAAGGCCGTGAAGCCGGTGAAGGCGCCGGCGAAGGCTCCTGCCGCGGTGAAAGCGGTGAAGCCGGTGAAGGCGCCGCGTGCGAAGGCGGCTCCCCGCGTGGTGGTGGCGCCGGTGGTGGCGGTGAAGCCGGTGGTGCCGGTGGTTGCGGCGAGGCCGGTGGTGCCTGCCGTGGCGCCGCGCCGCGTGGTGACGCAAGAGGAGCGTTTCAACCTGATCCAACGGCAGGCGTACCTGCTGGCGGAGAAGGATGGGTTCCGCGGCTTGCCGGACGGCTACTGGCTCGAAGCCGAGCGTCTGGTTGCGTTGGATACGACCTGCTAGCCCGAATGTTGCCCGAGCCCCTCGTGCAACATTCGCCCGCAGGGCCGAAGCAGAGGCGCTTCGCGCCACGCTTCGGGGCCGCCCCGAACCGACGGAACGTCTGGTTCGGCCTGCCAGCCAACGCCTACCCTCGGCGTTGGTTGTCAGGCGCATGTTGCACCCGCGCGCTTGCGCTGGTGCAACATGCGGGCTAGACCCGTTGGAAGAGCGGCCGACACGGAGGTCGGCCCTCCAACTGCGGAAAGGCGGCCGACACGGCTTGCCCGCCGTAGGCCCCGCGCAGGCGGGAGGTCGGCCCTCCATCTGTGGGAAAGCGGCCGGCACGGAGGCCGGCCCTCCAGCGGTGACGTGTGTACCGGTTCAGCCTTCGGCGTTGTGGTGGTAGGTGGCCCAGCCGAAGTAGTTGCGGAAGGCGTCATCCAGGCTGGCGCACACCAGTGACGGGTTCATGGCCACATGGTGCTCGAACCCGTTTTCGCAGATGAAGCGCAGCAACTTCTGGAGCTTCTCGATGCGGGCGACGCCGTAGCCGCCGAAGGTCTTGACGACCTGCGGCTGCATCTGACCCTGACCAAAATAGGTGCGGACATTGCCCTTGGCGTCATCGGTGGAGACGCGCGCGAAGGTGAAGGCGCCGGGTTTCATGCGGCCGACGACGGTGCCGTAGGTGTTTTCCTTGCCGACGGTGCCGGCGATGATTTCCTGGTAGTCCATGTGGCACTCGGCGAAGACGTCCTTGGGCAGGTTGGCGCAGTGGAACATCATGCAGAGGTCGGGGTCGGTGCCGTAGTTGTTGTTCCAGTCGAGCAGGGCGGAGGGGCGTCCGCTGGCGAGGCGCATGGCGAGCATGCCGACGGCGCCGGTGATATCGACTTCGCAGGCGCTGGGGAGGAGGGCGTTGCTGAGCATGCTCATGACGGTGCAGGGCACGACGCCGTAGAACTCCTCCATGGCCGTCCAGCACTGGATGGCGGTGGCGGTCAGGTCGTTGCTGGCCATCCAGCCATCGACGGCGACGGCGAGCTTGGCCATTTTCACGAGCGAGGTGGTTGGGATGCCCTTGGTGGGGACGTAGTCCTTGATGGCGGCGAGCTTGGCTTTCACCTTGGCGTCGCTGTCCGTCAGGCGGCCGGCCCAGCCGAAGAGTTCGTAGAGGTCGAGGGTGAGGATGGAGATGCCGGAGGATTCCAGCAATTTTTCGCTATAGCGGACGGTGTTGAAGGCGACGGGGCGTGCGCCGATGGCGCCGATGCGGGCGCCGCGCAAGCCGCGCACGATGCGGCAGGTGCCGCCGAAGTTGCGCAGGTCCTGGCGGAAGGCGGGCGTCTTCGGGTCCATCGTGTGGCACGAGGTGAGGGAGTACTTGATGCCGTACTGCATGAGGTTGTTGCAGGCGGACATCTTGCCGCAGAAGGAGTCGCGGCGGTTCTTGATGGTCATGCGGCTGGGCTCATCAGCGAAGGCATGAATGAGGACGGGCACATCCAGGCCGGAGCGCTTGATGCTGTCGGCCACGCCGCGCTCGTCGCCGAAGTTCGGCAGGGTCACGAGGATGCCGTCGATGCGTTCGCGGTTTTTCTTGAAGAGTTCGGCGCACTTTTTGACATCGGCCCAAGTTTCGACGGAGCCGAACTTGGAGTCGTCTGGGGAGAGGGTGACGACATCGAAGCCTTCTTCCTGGAGGATCTTCAGCATGATTTCGCGGCCCTCGTTGCAGAGGTGATCCGGGAAGAATCCGCGGTTGCCGACGATCATGCCGAGGGTGGTTTTGGCGCTGGCCATGGTGGGTCTCCTGGTGCGGTGTGTGTAAAGGGCAGAGCTATTGATGGCCGCATTATAGCGAGGGTGAGGGGGGGAGGCAATTGCCGAGTCGCTGGTTGCGGCATGGCTTGACACCTGCCGATGCGGCGGGGACAATAAGGTGGGGCTATAGTGTGGGGCACAGAAGAGTGGGGCAGATGCAACGGCTTCTGAGAGTCTGGCGGGTAGGGGTTCTTGGGGTGCTGGTGGGCGGCTGCACCCTGGCCTGCCGTGCCGACGGTTTTCGGCAGGGCTGCGGCGTGCTGGATGGCGCGGGCGGCAGCATGAGTAACGGCGCGCACCGGATGCTGATCGCTGCCCATCAGCCCTGGCCCGTCGGTCCTTCCGCCAGCAGTGCCCACCTCCACCACAGTGGGTTTCTGCAGGCGTTCACACTGCGCCCGGGGCTGGATGTGGATGGCGATGGCGTCGCCGATGAGCACGATCCCGACAACGACAACGATGGCCTGTCGGACGCCCTGGAGCTCTCCGGTGGGGCCTTCGATCCCCCGAGCGCGAGTGATCCGCAGCGCGCCGATAGCGACGGCGATGGCGCGCCCGATGGCGGCGAGGCGGACGCCGGCACGGATCCCGCGGACGCGCAGAGCACGTTTCAGATCGTGGGCATTGCGGTGAACGGCGGGCAGGTCGCGGTGGTGTGGACGAGCCGCGCGGGGTACCGCTACACGCTGCTGGGCGCGGCCAGTCCGGGCGCGCTGGCGTCGGCGCCGCAGGAGTTGACGGCGGTCACCGCGGCGAGCGGCACGGGCGACTGGCAGACGGGCCTCGCGACGGGCCAGGTGGGCGTGGCGGTGGCGACGGGATTTTATGGGGTTCGAGTTGACGGGACGGCGGCACCGTGAGCGGGGGTGAACGCATGAGCATACGGATTGCAGCAGGCAGGAGCGTGTGGCTGAGCGGGCTGTCGCTGGCCGTGGCGGTGGCGGCTGGCGCTGGCGCGCCGGATCGGCTGAGCTACCAGGGGCGGCTGTTGGACCAGAACGGCGGCCTGGTGAACAGCAACGTGACCGTCGCGGTGGCGATTTTCACGGAGGCGGCGGGTGGGGCAGCGCTGTACGCGGAGACGGTTGGGACGGTGCCGGTTCAGGATGGGCTCTATGCGGTGGAGTTTGGCGGGGTCGGTGACGGTGTCGGGCCCGCGCTCACGAACGCCGCGTGCTGGCTTGAAGTGTCGATCAACGACGATCCGTTGATGCCGCGCCAGCGACTGCAGTCTGTCCCCTATGCGCTGCGCGCGCGAGTGGTCGAGGCGGAGAGCGACCCGGCATGGAGCGCGGCAAGCAATGCGGTGGCGGCGGGCGTAGTGGCCGGGCTGGAAGCGCTGGGGTGGGGCGACCACGGGACGAATGGGTATTTGACGGGGTTCACGGAAACGGACCCGGAGTGGAGCAGTGCGGAGGCGGCGGTGACGGCGCAGGCCGCGGCTGGGGCGGCGGCCTTCGCGTGGG
>CAZWQJ010000020.1:0-35814 GCA_964635825.1 uncultured Victivallales bacterium
ATCCAGCGCGTCGGTCAGCACAAACGTCACTCCCCGCCGCCCGATCCGCTGCATGACCTCCCACGCGACCCCGCCAAAACTCCCGCCGCCCTGCCCGCGCGGCGCGCCCAGATGCTGGTAGAGCAGTGCCAGATGCCGCATGCCCTGACGCGCCGGAATCGCCTCTTCCAGTTTGTCCCCAATACAAAAGAGCCCCACCGAATCCTGCTGCGCCGCCGCCATCATGGCCACCGCGCCGGTAATGGTGGCCGCCAGATCCAGCTTGGTGGGACGCCCATCCTCGGCCGGAACCCGCATGGAGTCGGAGGTGTCCAGGATGAAATGCACCCGCATGTTGGCTTCCATCTCGAAGCGCTTGACGTACAACCGGTTGGTGCGGGCAAACACGCGCCAGTCGATCCGGCGGATCTCATCGCCTTTCTGGTAGTCCCGGTGCTCGATAAACTCGTTGGAGGCACCAAAATCCCGCGTCCGGTGGCGGTTCTCGTAAAAACCGCGCACCAGGAAACGGGATTTCAACTCCAACCCCTTCAGCTGTTGCAGCAGACGCGGGTCTAAGGTCAGGCTGTTGTTCCCGTTGGCCATGGCGTGTCGAGTGTTGCGTGTCCGGTGTCGCTTCTATGATTTCGGATGTCGGGTTCTCCACTGTGCCGCGAGTTTGGTCGACACCACTCGTGACACGGTCATCATCCCGTTTCCAGTTGTCTACCCTTCGGCCGGTATTTCCTTGAGAAGCCGGTCGACCATCTCAACGTCGGTGAACTTGTCAGCCAGCGCGTTGAAGTTGAGTGAGACGCGGTGCCGCAGAACACTGCGGGCCACCCGCCGCACATCCTCGATCGAGGCATGTGTGTTGCCCTTCAGGACGGCATTCGCCTTGGCACCGAGAATCAGGTATTGGGCCGCGCGAGGACCGCTTCCCCAGTTGAGGTATTTCTTCACGAATTCCGGGGCAGAGGGATCCTTCGGGCGGCTCGCGGCACTCAGCCGGACGGCGTATTCGACCACCGGCCGGGCCACCGGAATGCGGCGCACAATGTCCTGGATCTCAATAATCTGCGCGGACGTCATCACCCCGCCCGCGATGGGCTGCTGCGACCCCGTCGTCTGCTCGACAATGGTCACCAGTTCAGCGTTGGTCGGATAGTCCACGAAGGTGTTGAACATGAACCGGTCAAGCTGCGCCTCGGGCAGTGGATAGGTTCCCTCCTGCTCCAAGGGATTCTGCGTGGCCATAACCAGGAACGGCCGCGGCAGGGTCCGCGTCTCCCGACCGGTCGTCACTTCCCGCTCCTGCATGGCCTGCAGCAGCGCCGCCTGGGTCTTGGGCGGTGTCCGGTTAATCTCGTCCGCAAGCAGAAGATTCGTGAATACCGGCCCTTCAACAAACCGGAATTCGTGCCGCCCGGTGGACGGAATCTCATCCACCACGATCGAACCGGTGATATCACCCGGCAGCAGGTCGGGCGTGAACTGCACACGCTTGAAGTCCAACTGAAGAACCTTCCCGAGTGTGGAAATCAGCAGGGTCTTGGCCAGCCCGGGCACCCCCACCAGCAGGATATGCGCGTTGCAGAACAACGCCATAAGGACGTCATCGACGACGTCCTTTTGCCCCACAATCACCTTGCCCACTTCCCGGTGGATGCGTCCATAGGCATCCTTGCACTTCTCGATCGCCGCCATCTCGGCGCCCTTCTGTTCGTCACTCATTCCCAGCTCCTTTCATCACCTGCAGTACCTCGGTTTCCAAACTCACGGTTGAAATGGCATCGAAATCGGCTTCCAGATCGGCGGGCAGGCGGCCGCCCACGATCACCAGCCGCAGGCCCGTCTCCACGCACAACGCCGCGAGGCGCCGCAGGAGGTCCGGCTCCGGGAGCGTCGCCAGGTCCAGGATGACGTGCGGCATCCAGCGGGCCCGCGCACGGCAAATCGCGCGTTCATCCAGGCGTTGCATCATCCCGAGCAGCGTCTCGACCGCCAGCGCCGGCGGCACGGTGGCCGCATAGCGGTTGAACCACACGGCATCAAGCAGGAACTCCGGATCCGTCGGCATCCCTTCGCTCCCCCAGCGCAGCACCGGCAGCCGCCAAACGGCCCAGCGGCGGAAACGCAGGCGCTCGATCCATGCCAGATCGCCGGCGACGCGGTCACCGAAATACACAAACGACTGTCCCCGGCGGACCACCCACTCCAGAAACCCGTTCACGGCGACAGCCTTCGCGTCGGGCCAGTGCACCAGCAGGCGACTGGGCGACAGGTGCTCCAGCCAAGGCGCGGACACCGGCAAGGGGAAATAGGGATCCAGCGGGCGGTTGAACCGCCGCAGATAGTCCCCCACGAGCAACCCGAGCACCGCATAGAGAACCAGGTTCGCCAGCAGGCTGTTGAGCCGGTTCAACAGTTTGGACAACTGATACTCGCGCAGCTTGAGCAGGGGGCCGGACCCCTGCTCCTTCTCGGTTGACGCGACAGCCTTGTTGGCCTTCGTTTCGGCGCGCGTGTCCACCTTGCCCGTTTCGCGTTTCTGCTTTCCGCCCGAGCGGTAATCCGCACTGGCGGCACCCGCCGCGTCGTTCGTGGCGTGGACGACGTTCGTGGTGGTGTCCCCCGAAAACCCGACGGGCGGACTCTCGTCCTGTTTTGCCGAAAGTTCCTTGAGCGTCAGGATCGTCTGACCCGAGGCCTCGCCCTTGGCGTCTTCGGCGAAACGGACGATGAACTCGCCGGACATCCGGCGCGCCTGCTCCTCGAGATCCATCTTCCGCTGGTTTTCCTGCAGGACGGCGCGCTCCTCATCGCTCTTGTCGAGCTGGATGGCCCCCACTCGGGAGTTGTGCCAGTCGGCACACAACCAGCCCGCGCAAGCCAGCGCCAAGGCCACCGCAAAAAAGCGCTCGCGCCGGGGATGCCGCAGACGGGCGACACACAAGATGATGGCCGCCAGGCAGAGCGCCACGGTCATCAGGCCCGAGAGGCCGAACCAAATAAGGAAGGTGTGGATCATTTGCGGTAGTGCTTGGTCAGTTCCAGGTAGTGCGTGAAGGAATAATACACGATGTTGACGCCCATGCGGAAGGCGTCGTCGGCCATGATCGGGTCCATGCCCGAATGCCCCGTCTTCCATGCGTCATTGATGTCGCCGGGATGATAGAACACGACCCAGCGGTTCTTGTACTTGATGCCGAGGGCGCGCATGCCGCCGTGATGCCACAGCGGCGGCGCGCCATTGGAGAAGGTGTACGGAATCTGGAAGATCGAATCGTCATCGGCGATCGTCAGCAAGGGTTGGCCGGGGAGCAGATTCGCCGCAAAAGCGCGGAAACTCCGATCCCACTGCGGGCTGCCACAGTCCGCGAACAGCATGCCGCCGTCGAGCAGGTACTCGCGCATGATCTTGAGTTCGCTGCTGCTCACGCTGATGCCCCCGTCGCCCGTCATGTAGATGAACGGCGGCGCAAAGCCTTTGGGATAACTGCCCAACAGCCGGATGCGGTGACTCTCCGGATGATCGCTGACCTTGAACTCGGTCAGCTTGTGAAACGCGTCGAGGAAGTTCAGGTCGGCCCGCGAGACGGCATCCATGCCGTCATCCCAGCCCCTGCCCTCGTACTCCATGCGGATGAAGCGGACCTTGGCGTTTTCCATGCCGTCCGGCCAGCCGCCCTCCTTGCCGCCGCCTGCGCCCATCTTGCCGCCGCCGCCGCCCAGTCGTCCAGCCTTCCCGCCAATCGCCGTGAGGACGCGATTGACGTCCGTCCGGTAGATATCCTGGGTTTCCTTCTCCACCTGAACCAGCATCTTGGAGTCTTCCAGGTCGGGCACATAGAAGGAAATGGCGTTCTGGGAACTGACCAGGAGGTGGCGTTTCTTCTTCGGGGCCTTCTTGACCACCTTGATCACCTTGATATCGCCCGCCGCCACGTCCGGCGTGCCGCTCCCCTTGGGAACGCGGTACGGCTCCACGCAACCTCCGAAGCGGCTCAGCAGGAACGGGATCACGATAATGACCAGGATATGCACGCCGAAACTGCTCAGCATGCTCCGGCGCTGGCGCGGGTCGTTGCCGTGCGTACGCAGGTTCTCCAGGATCCGGTCGCCCCAATCGGGTGCCGGATCGGGGTCGCCTGTGAACACGCGCGAGGTGGCTCGCTGCCAGGCCCACAGGTAGGCCAGCGCGGCGACGCCGAGCGCCAGCAAGGCGGGCCACAGGAGGCTCCAGCGCCACAGGAACAGGGTGTAGGCGTCAAGATCCTGGCCATTCAGTTTGATTTCCTGATTGAAAGCGCGGCCGGTGACCGAGAGCGCGGCGCCTGCGTAAACGCAGAACCATACCGCCACGGAGGCGAACCCCGTGCGCACCACGTTCAACGCGAAGCGCCCCCGCCGGAAGGCGGCCAAAAATCCCGCCAGCAGCCAGGTACAGCCAAGGGCGGTGCAGAGTTCCACAAACCACACCAGGCCCTCGACGCGGTCCAGCGTGAAGGGCAGGCGCAGCGCCGGGTTGGCCTCCAGCAGCCCCTGGTAGCCAAAATGGATCGCGGCCGTCGCGGCGCAGGCCGCCACGGACAGCAACCCCGCCGGAACGGAGAGCCGCAGGGCGCGCCGGCCGTCGGCGTCCGGCAACCACTTCAGCCTCTGGAATCTGCCACGAGCCATGGTTCATTCACCCGAAAGGATCACTTCACATTGATCTCGTTGATCGAGATGCCCAGCGAATCCGGGTCACGGGGAATCTCGTTGCTGGAAGCTGTCGCTGTGATGTTGCTGATGACGCGCGTATTACTGCGCTGCTTCATCAGTTCCGCATCGCTCTGGGTCTCCGGCCCGCTTCCGACCCCGCCCGGCGCCGTGTTGGTTACCGCCACCGTCGCGTTGCTTTCCGCCGCCACCGCATTGGTCGCCACCACAACCACGTTCGTTCCCGCCAGCCGCCGACGCTCCGCCGCGAGCCGTTGGTCGGCCTCGGCCTTGATCGCCGCCTCGACCGCCAGCTTGCGCTCTTTCGCGCCCTCCGGATCGATCCAGCGGTCGCGGATGTAGCCGACCGACAACCCGCCAATGAGGGCCACATGGATCACCACCGCCGCGGCGATCCAGAATACGATATTCCCGCCGCCGAACGCCGCCAGCAGTTGGCGCGGTGCCAACACTCTTCCCGGTTTCTTCTCTGCCTTCATCGTTGTCTTCTCCTTCGCCTTTGCCATCACTTGGCCGGTGGCTTTTCGCCCACCGCCGTTACGATACCGCCGCCCGCCACAATCGCCTCGAGCACCGGCGCAAACACGTTATGCTTGATGCCCGCGTCACACCGGAACATGACCCGCCGTTTCTCCGGATCGGTCTGCCCGCGCACCAGCTCGGTCACCCGGCTCTCCACGTCGGCCGTGCCGCTCACAGGCTGCCCCTGTACCCGGATGCCACCCGTGTTGTCGATGGCGACCACGATCAGCGGTTCGTTGAGCCGGTCGATGTCGGGCGATGTCGGCAGCTTGAGGTTACTCGCCTGTTTCGAGACGAAATTGCTGCACGCCATATAGAAGATGATCAATAGGATCGCGATGTCCACCAGGTTGGCGGTGGGGATCACCGGCAGCTCATGTTTGGGCTTGGCCTTCATTTGCCAGTCCCCTCCTCGCTTTCGATCGCCACAACGCCCCCGCATTTCTGAATGAGCGACATCATGCGGTAGTACAACTGATAATCCTCCCGGCCGGCGGCGGACAGGATGACAACACGGGCGTCTTCGCTGCGTTTCGGCAGGTTGAGCCCCTTGAGATAGGCTTCCGTCTGATCGAGATTCATATCCTTGTCGTCCACCGTGATCTTGTTGTCGTGAATGCTCAGGTAAACGTTCTTGATCGCCTGCGCCTGCTGGGTCTTGGAGCCGGCCGGCATGTCGGTGACAATGCCGGTCACCCGCGCCAGGGTGGCCGTCATGATGAAGAAGATCAGCAGCAGGAACATCATATCCGCCAGGGAGGTGGTCGGAATGGCGTCCTGCGTCAGCATCTTCTTGCGTGGCATCCGGTACATGGCGGTCCTCAGTGCGATTCGTTCTTCTGCCGCTGCATACAGGCGTATTCAACAAGTTCGGAGGAGGCCTCCCCGATTTCGAGATTGATCTTCTCGACGCGGTTCATGAACCCGTTGTAGGGGATCAGCGCCCCCAGCGCAATAATCAGCCCCGAGGCCGTGGCGACCAGCGCCTCGGAGATACCGGCGCCGACGACGCCGGCGTCAAGCGACCCCGCATTCGAGAGCGAACCGAAGGAGCGGATCATGCCGGTGACGGTACCGGTCATGCCGAACAGCGGAGCGACGTTACTGATGGTGGCCAGCCAGTTGAGCCGCAGCTCGCACGTATGGATGGCGTGGGGAGTGTAGTCGTCCATCGCCTTCTGCATCAGGGCGCGCAGGCTTTCGTCCGAAGCATGGGCAGCCCCCAGGCGCTGGTACGCCTGCAGTCCGACGAGCATGACCGCGGAGACCGGCCCCGGCGTACCGGCGCACATGATCATGGCGTCCTCGATCTTGCCTTCGCCGACCAGCGCCAGCACCTTGGCCCGCAGGGTGTGGATGTCAAGGCGGGCGTTGCGACGGAACGCGATGCCGCGTTCGATCAACACCGCCAGCATGATCACGCTGCACGTCAAAAGTGGAATCATCATCGCTCCGCCGGTAATCAATTGCTCTAACATGGTGAACCTCCCGCGTCAGTTTCGACGCCTTGCTTTCTTCCTATCGCCTCCGAACACACTTCAAAACCGTGTACGCCTCCAGGGGCGCCAGCCGCACGACGCGCTGCCGCGAGTCCGTCGCCGGCGCCAGAAGCAACTCGCCCGTGACGGCGTTATACAGGCTCGACTCCACCTTTCCGGCGTCGAGCCGTTCAACGAAGGGCCGCTTGCCGGCCGCAAACAGGAACAGGGAACGGTCGGCCCACGCCAGCCACAGGCGCCCGTTCGTGAGCCACTGGCCCACATCCACCCGGGTGCGGGTCAGTAGAATAAGTTCCGCCTGCGCACCACCGGCCGATTCGATCAGCTGGCGTTCTTCGGGCCGCAGGTTCCGCCGTTCCCGCCAGGCCTTCAGCCAGGCCGCGCCCTGGTCCCCGATCCGCCCCAGCAGACGCCGCTCGACGGGGTTCCGGGCCCACCGTTTGAGCCAGGCGTTCCGTAGCGCGATCCACGCAGACTGGAGCCGCCTCATCATTATTTCCCTTCCTCCGCGTCCAGTTTCGCCATCGCCCCTTCCGAGAGGCGGCCGCGCGCATACTTGGCCCAGAGCGTGTCGGGATAATCCCACGTGACCTTCTTGAACATGCGGTAGGCGTCCTTCATGTCGTTCGCTGCGGCAAGATCGTTGCCCAGCGCCTTGCCGCGCTTCACGTGGCTGTCGCCGCACCAGTACATGGCCTCGGCGATCACCTCCGGCTCGGCCTTCTTGACCGCAACCACGCTGTCGAACGCGCCAATGGCGCCATCAAAGTCCTCCGCCCGCATATAGCACTGCCCCGAGACGACGGTCGTCTTCCCCGCCAGCTTGTGCTCGGGGAAGCGCACGGCCAGCCGGCTGAAGACCCGCGCTGCGGTCTTGAACATATCGATAGTCTGCAGCCGGATGCGCTCGCGCGCCACCAGGTCCTTTTCGGCGGCGATCTGGTCCTGGAACCCTTTCCCCTTCATCAGGAAGAACTGACCGAGCCGCGCGATGGTCTCCGCAACCAGTTCGTTGTCGGGATAGCGGTACGAGAGTTTGACATACTCCTCGCACGCATCGTCGAAGCGGTCCATCTTCTCGTAGGTGAGGGCCTTCTTGAACTGGGACTTGGGCGCATAGGGGCTGTCGGGGAAGGAGGAGACGATCTCCGTGAAACGGCCGACGGCTTCAATCCGGTACTTCATCTTCTGCTGGTCATCCTTGACCTGCTCGGCAAACTCGAAGGCCAGGTTGCCCAGCAGATATTCAGCCTGGGCGCGGGCGTCGTTGAGCGGGTAGTCGCGCAGCACTTCCTCCAGCAGTTTCTTGCCCTGCCCGATCTCGCGCTGGGCCATGTCCTCCTGGCCCAGCTTGCGGTGGTTCTTGGCCATCTCGAAGTAGGATTCGGCCATGGTGAATCCCGTCTGAACCGCTGTCGCCGCATCGGCGAAGCGCTTGGTGAACGGCATCACATCGCCGTCCATACCCTTGGGCACCTGCACGGCGGTCGCCAGCACCTGCGTGGAGGACACCGTCCGGTACTCGATCGCGATCGTGTCGCCGTAGTTGGCCTTGACCGCACCGGGCGTGTTGGTCGCCGCCGGGTCGCCGCCGTACAGCACCGGCGAGAGGCTCTTGAACACGCCGGAGTGCGCAAACGTTTCCGTGAGCGTCAGATCCCGCTTCCCGGCGGCGCTGGCGACGCTGAGGGAGACGGTATCCCTGTCGTTGGAACGGTCGAGACCCGGATCGATCACACGGTAGAACAGCGTTTCGCCCATGTTGAGGTTGGTAACCGTCTCCTGGTAACGCCGGTCCATCACGTCCATCATCGGGTCGCTGATCAGCCTGGCCGACGTCACCAGCCACCGGTTACTGCCCTTGTCGTCGGTATACTGGTAGCCGATGAACAGCTCATCGTCGCCGCAGACGCGCGCGACCGTGGGGTCGTCCTCCAGTTCCTCGGGAGAGGGAGTCTTGCCGGGCACGGGTTTCTCGACCTTCTTGTCAATGAGCGATACCGCCGCCGCGGCGCCCAGTTTCACCGGTACGCCAAAGCCGAACTGTCCCAGCGTCAACGGATCATCTCCCACGCCCCGCCCTTCCGACTTGTCAACGATCGATACCGTCTGCAGGTATCCCGCAGGCGGGGTCGGACGGCCAACGCCACTGGCGCTGGCGCTCACGCGAATCGTGCCGGGCACCGTGACGTCGAAGGTCCCGGGCGGAGTCTCCCCGCCCTTGAGTTTTCGGCCGGCCGCCGTCTGGACAAAGATCTCCGTGCGGCTCGAGGGCGAGAGGGCGATGGTGGGATAGAGCACTTCCACCAGCAAGGGGCAGCCCAGCAGCACCGAGCCGGGTATGTCCTGCCCGACCGGCCGTGTAATCGTGATCTTGCCCCGGACCGGCACGGTCTCGTCGCTTGATTTCTCGGCTTTCTTCATCGCCTTACTGGCGGCGCTGGCGAGCGCCTGGACGTCGGCTGCCACCAACCTGTTCACGTCATAGGTGTACACCCTCAACTCGGGAACCGACGGGAACGTCTGCTCCACCGCATACGTCCGCTCCCAGGGAATGCCCGGATCGGAGTTTTCGGCGTCCCAATAGGACAGGATGATATCGTCGCCCGGCGCCACCTGCAGTTCCGAGGGGCGCTGGGGCTGACCCGCGACCGGGAAAATGCGACCGACGAATACAGCAGTGTTTGATCCGGTCTCCACCGCCTCGATCTCCACCGGCTTCCCGGTCGCACCGACCCGGGCCGTGAATTTCAGACTGTCCGGCTCAGGGGAGATGTCGCGGTCCGAATCCTGGATGAAGACGTTCACCGTGTCGCCGGGGTTGAAGCGCCGCATGGGGATGTACGTCGGCTCGCGATTGCCCCGGGCGTCAAGGGTGGATTCCACAAAGCAGGCGCTCAGGCTGGCATTGTAGAATGTGGCGCCCATGAATATTTCCTGGATGCGGCGTTCCGGCGTGACCGGCTCAGGATTCTCGTAGGTGACGGTAATCTTGTCCCCCGGCACCACCTCGAGCTGGTCGTTTTCCTTGCATTTGACCACATCCTGCTCGGTCGGCAGGATGCGCTTGCCGCCGCCGGCGCTGGCCAGGCTCAACCGGCGGATCGCCGGTGCATCCGTCTCGAAGTCCAACAGCCTCAGCCGCAGCATGCGCGCGGAGGTGTCGGGCTGGAAGGCGACGGTGAACTCGCCATTGCCGGGGGCGTTCGTGATCGCGGCCGGAACAAACGCCACGGTGCGCGTGGCCGCGCGTTCCTTGGGATCCACCCCCGCGGGCACATCGAACGCCGCCAGTTTGCAGGGCCCGTTCTCGTCTTCGATCCAGAATTGCAGACCGGCCTTGCGGGTCGTCGTGAAGATCACCTCCAGCGTATGGAATCCCTTGGCCAACGGCCTGATCTTCTTGGGATCCGCCGACCCGCCGTCGAGGAGAAGGCTGAGCTGGGTCTCCCGCTCCGCAAGTTCACCCACCACGACGTTACGCCCGATCGTGAAGACGCGTTTCCCGCGCTTGGGCTGATAGAAGCTTAGCCGCAACCGGCCGGCGTAGACGCTATCGGATACATCCATCCCCAGTTTCAGGCGGTCGGCCAGGCCGTTCACGTTCTGATCCCAGTTGAAATTCAGCGACGTCGGGGTGATCGCAACTTTCTCGAAGCCTTTCTCGAGGTACCCGACCTCGAAATAGTCGCGAAGCCCGCCAATGCCCGGGACGGCCGTCTGCGCCGGAGTGTTCGCCGGGGCGGCCGCATAACGCACCACCTCGAGCCTGGCGTCCCCAGTCCACGCATCGTAGTTGCGGGGCCAGGCGCACACCGACTGGAAGTCCTTCCCATTGAGCGAGGTCTGCAGCACGAATTGCTTGAGTTTGCGGCCCGGCACGTCCGCCACGATCTTCAACTGGCCGAGGGCGGCACTGTTGTTCAGATCCACGCTAAACCACTTCGCGCGCTTGTTGTCCGGCTCCGCGACCCACGCCCCGTATTTCTCCTCGCCGGTGATGGCGAAGTTGGGTTCCTTGCCCTCCTGCGAATCCGATGCGAACGCCGTGGCGGGCGCCAAGGCCGTGGGCACCGAGCCCTCGAAGATGCCGGAGTGCGCGCCGGTCTCCTCCATCTGCACCCGGCTGACCACGTCACCGCTCACCGCCGACACTTTCACGGGCACCTTGTCCTTGCCCGCCGTCCTGGACTGCCCCTGGGCCACCACCCGGAGATTGATGCGGTTTCCGGGCCGGATCTCGGACACCTGGCGCTTCGTGCTGAGCAACGTGACGGCGGGGGTTTTCTCGGCCTGCTCGATCTTGGCCCGTTCCCGGAGCATCTGCTCCATCTGCTCCTGTTCCTGTTCTGCGCGGGAACGAATGCGCCCCGACGAGGCGTAAAGCTCGGCATCGGCCACGACGCGGATGGCCTTGGGTTGCTGCTGACTCGTAATGCTGGCGGCCTTCTTGAAGGCGTCGGAGTAATCGTAGTGGACGGTGTCGCCGCCCAGCACCTGCAGGGTGCCATCGCCCTTTTGCGTCGGGGCCAGGGCCGTCGGGATCTGGCCCTCGAACTTGGTCTTCGAGTCGCCGAAGGGCTTCAGGCTGAACGTCTCCTCGTCGCCGGAATCGGTCCACGCGCGGAGTTGGATGCTGGTCATGCGCCCGACGATGCTCAGGTTCCTATCCTCGAGCGACACCTTAAGGGGCCGTCCGGGCGCGATGATCTCGCGGGCCGCCAAATCGCCCACCTTGACACTGGTGGCCTCCTCGAGCTTCTTGGTGCGCACATTGATCTTGCCTTCCAGGATGCGCGCGCCGGGGTGCGACGGGGTGATCGAAAAGACCTTGTCCAAATAGGAGCGGGCATCCGCGAACTCGTCCTGATTGAACTTGAGCAGGGCATACTGGTAGTTGCCCTCGGCTTGCACGTAGGGATCGCTGTTGCGCAGGAGCTTGTCCAGGCGTTCGCCCGCCTTCTCGTACTGCGCATTGATCTGGTCGATCTCGATAATACGCAACTCGGCGTCGAGGCGGGCGCGCGTGGCGGCGAACTCGGCCGCGGCCGCCACCTGCTCGTAGATGGCGCGGGCGCGGGGGTAATCCTGACGCGAGGCGAAGACCTGCGCGTAAGCCAGCAGAAGCCGCGCGCGATCCTCGGGATCGAAGCCCTGCGGCGTGAGGTCCATCCATTCGATCATGCTCCGGCAGAGGGTCTCGGCATCGGTGAAGTTGCCCACGTCGATCATCCGGACGATCAGCCAGAGGCTGAACCCGGGATCCAGTTCGCGATAGGCCGCCGAGAGCAGGTCACGATTGGCCAGATAGGTCTCCCACGCCGCCTGGAACTTCCCGGCGTAGTAATCGGACTGCGCCTGGAAGATCGGGTACCGGCGATCGCTCTTATTGACGCCCAGGGCCGCGCCCAGGCCGCTCAACGCTTTGGAACGCACCGCCGTCAAGGCGCTTCGCTGGTCATCGCGCAAGACGGACCCCGCCACGTCCAGCCCGGCACTGGCATAGGTGGCGGCGAGATCGGACAATCCGGCCTCCGCGAGCCGCGTCGTGCTTTCGACCATACGGATGCGTGTCGCTTCCCTCAGGCCCGGGACCTGCCGCGCCAGGGTCCACAGCGGCGAAGCCAGGGGAAAGAGATCGGCAACGCGCTTTCGCGCCACAAGCCCCTCGAGGATCATCTGGTCCAGAGCGCCGAAATAGTCCGGGTTCCAGGACGGGCCCAACTGCAACAGGCGAACCAGGATCGAGAGTTCATCGTCGGAAAGGTCCGCTGGCTTGACCGCGGACAATTGGCCCATCGCCGGCTGGGCCGCCTGCATCGGTTCCTTCTCGCGCGCCGCGATCCAGGTGGACAGGGCGCCGAAGAACGGCTTGCCGATCGCCATCGTGCCCAGACGGGCGCCGCCATTGGCGTAGGTATCGAACCGCGTCTTGCCGCCGTAGCTTTCGAGCTTGGCCAGCATCGCGTCACGCACCGCGGGGTCGGCGGTCATGGCCTGCTCCTGATACGCCCAGAAACTGCTGGCCGGCCGGTAGACCACAGGCCCGTTGTCATACCCGAACGGCAGCCGCTCGTAGCTCTGGAACACCTCGGCCAGCGCGTTGACAATCTTGCGCTTCGAGTCGCGCCCGCCCTGCTGGTAGTACTGCTGCAGCATTCCGGCATGCCGGGTCTTGCGCAGGTCATCAATAATCAAATCGTCGAATCCCCCGTCCGCGGGGTACTTCTCCAGCAGCTTGGGGAACTCGTTGCGCGTCCACCCTTGCAGGTCGATGCCCCGTCCGAGCTTCTTCGCGATCATCTGCTCCATGATGTCCAGATCGCGGTCCGTGATACTCCAGTTCTGACGGCGGCGCGTATCAATGAACCATCCGAACACGGTGGCGGAGAACTGGTTCTTCGCGAGCAGGTCGCGCAACCCCTTGGCCAGCACGCCGTTCAGCTTGATCATCTTCTCCTTGTCAGGATCGGGAGTGGCGCCCTGGCCCCACGGCCGCTTGTCGACGATCTGGGCGTAGAGGTCGCCCACCATTCTGTTGCCGCTCTCGGGCGAGCCCGCGGCGAGCTGGCCAGCCAGCGCCTCGCATTGGAAGTCCAGCGTATCGAACGCGTCCAGCCGGTTGCTCACGGCGAACAGGAAGAGCATGCGGCCAAAGGGCGTACGCTGCGCGGGATAGGTCTTGACCGTCGCATAGATGGACCGCGCCGCTTCGGTAAAGGCGGCAGGATCCTTCGCCGCCTGGGCGCTGACCGCGCGGGCCAGGGTGCGGCATAGCTCGTCCGGCGCCTTGGCAGGGTCGGTCTGCTTCAGCTCCGCACACTGCCGGAAGGTCTCCTCGAGGGCAACAATGGAGTTGGCCGCCGCGTCCACCTTGGCCCGCTCGGACTCCGGCTTGCCGGCGAGGGCGGCCTTCTGCCGGTTGCGCACGCCTTCCGCCCACTGCCGAAACTCGTTGCGCGCGCTGGCGAAGACGGCCTGGCGGTCCTTTTCGGAGTAAGGGATCCAGTCCAGCCTGTGGAAATACTCGCCCACCTTGGATTTGTCCAGGTTGTCGGCGCCGGCATAACGCCAGGCGTAACTGACATAGCCGCTGGCCAACTCGACATCGAACAGGAACGCGGGCGTCTTGGAGAGCGACTCGGACTCGAATCGGAAGAACGCGCGCTCGATGTCCTGCGGCTTCATCTTCTGATCCGCGGGACGCGGGAACCGGCTGTAGGAACTCGACACGCGCTCCAGAGCCCTGCGCAGGGCGGTGGCCGAAGGCAGGAACCAGGAATCCTGGACGACACGCTGCCAGCAGGCGACCAGATCGTCACTCGACCCCAGAGCCGTCACCACGAGGGCGTCGCTGTTGGGAATGCCCTGGAGGGCTGGCCCGATGGCCTTGTAGACAGCCGGATTGGTGCAGTCGGTGTCGAGCGGGATGGACGATACGACCGGCAGGGTGCGGAAGAAGTCGGCGTTCGCCGCCATCACCTGCCCGAACCGTTCGCGGCTGGTGAGGGATCCGGCCCATTGCGCGGCATTCCAGCCGTCGCCGTCGCTGAAGACCGCCTTGCGCTCCGCGTCGCTCATCCGGGCGAAGGCGTCGGCGAACAACGGGGCTTTCTTGTCGGAATAGGTTCCCAGCTGCGTCCAGTCGACACGGTCCCAGCCGCCCGCGAAGGTTCGCAGGATCTCGCGCATGGTGGCGGCCGTGGGCGCCGCCTCAAGATAGGCGCGCGCTGCGGACGCGACGGCATCGAAATCGCGCTCCAGCGTCGCCTTATCCTTGCCGCCCGAGCCCGCGTAGAAGGCGAGGTTCTCGGTGAGGAAACGGAAACGGGCGCTCCAGGCCGCGTTCTCGCGGATCAGTGGCGCGATCTTGCGGCAGTCAGGCACGGCGGGGTATTGCGAGGGGGCCGCGGCGGCCAGGTCGCGCATCAGCCCGTCCAGATGATCCCAGGCGAGTTGCCGTTCGAGTTCGAGGGGCATCGCATCGGCCATGAGGGAGGCCAGGCGGGCGGCCCGGGCAGGCACATCCTTGCGCCGGCTCGCCTCGTCAAGGACCCAACGGTCATACCGTTTCAAGGCCGGCGTGGCCCGGCCCTTGTCGCCCAGTTCGGTCATCAGGCGGTAGGCGTCGTCGGTGTTACCCTCCCCGCTCAGCAGCAGGCGGTACAGTTGCTGGATGGGGCCGGAGAGGTCGGCGCCTGCCGGGGCGACCCGGAGATACTGCTTGTAGCGTCCCGCCGCGGTCCGGACGTCGCCGGCCCACTCGGCAATCTCGGCGGCCGCCAGGATCAACTCCGGCGACACGTCGCGGCGTTGGGCCAGGTAGCCCTTGGTCAGGGCGGCCGCGGCCTGCGGACGCCGTGTCTCCTTGCCAAGCGTGATCATCTGGGCCACGGTCTCGGGCGTGGCGGAGGCCGGGTCACGCTGGACGCTCTCGACGAGTTTCTGAAGCGCGGCCGCTTTCTCGTCCGGCGGGGCCGCCTGCTGGGCCCGGACGCCGTCGCCGAGGGTGAGGACTCCAAGCGCAAGACTCAGGCCCGCGCGCCAACTCAGTGTTCGGTGCATGTTCGTCATGGCGTCTTTACTCCTTCTCCTTCTGCTGCTGGCGCCGCCGCGGCGCTGAGCTTCTGTTCGATCTTCGGCAATATCTGCTTAGCCTTCTCCGCATAAGGACTGTCCGGGTACTCAAATAGAAGCGTGGAACACTTTTCCCGCGCCTTGGCATAGTCGCCCGAACCGAACGCCACGACCACCCACTTGAGCAGCATGGCATCGAGGAAGGAGGCGTCCGGATGGTCCTGGAAGACCCGCGCGAGCAACTCGTTGGCCTGCGCGTAGTCCTTCTGCTCCACATAGTAGTCCACCATTTTCGACAGCGACTGCCCTGCGAATTCGCTGTCCGGGTAGCGTTCGGCGCACACCTTGTACTGCTGCACCGCCGCTTCGCGCGACGCGCTCACATCGCTGGGGCGCGCGGTACGGTCGGCGGAGACCTCCTTGGCCTTCAGTTCCGAAATCTCGGCGATGCGGAACTGTGCCTCGGCCTTGGCCTGCGACTTGGGAAGCCCGAGGATGCGGGAGAGCACCGCCGTGGCGTCCTTGTACTTCTTCAGGTCCATGTGCACCTTGGCAATGCCCATGAGCGCTTCATCAACCATCGGGGAGTCCGGATACAGCCGGCTGAAGGCCTCGCAGGTCGCGATGGCGCTCTCGAAATCGTCCGCCGCAATGCAGAGCTCCCACTTGGTCTTGAAGGCGTTCTGGCGCAGGTCCCGGGGAATGGGGCTCGTCGTGCGGATGATGAAGTCCACGCGGTCCAGGCCCTCGTCCGCCTTTTGCCGGGCGCCCTTCATCAGGCCCATGCCCTTGAAGATGCGCGCGAGTTCCAGGTAGGCCGTGGCCTCGACGATGTTCTTCTTCGATTTGACGACGGAGTCGTTCACCAGGTCCGTCATGGACTGCGGACTGTTGTCGATCGTGCCGGCGACAGACACGGTCGCCTGGACGGTGCGGGGCGAGCCGCTCAGGTTCACCTCGTCGCTGCAGGTCGCCACGATCTCGTCGCCCTCGACGCAGGAGAGCAGGTCGTCGGTCGTGTTCGCCGGGCGATCGGGCGTGGCGGAATTCACCACAACGGTGCCCGTGAACCGGCCCGAATGAACAGGCGCGGCGCCGACCTCGTTCAGGCGAAGGGTCAGCTCGTCGCGCGTGCGGTAAACGGTCTGGGTCTCGGTGTTCAGGATCTTCTGCAAATCCACCGTGTTCTGGGGCGTGTTGTCTTCCTCCTTCGCCTTCTGCTCGCGGTAGCGCGCCATCAGTTTGACGGAGACGTAATCGGCGGCGTCCGAAGTGTCCATGTCGGCGTCCTGCACCACCAGGCCGAGTGGCTGTTCCAGATAGGCGGCCGGAGCGGGCGTCGTGAGGTCGCCGAGCGTGATGTTCAGCGATCCCGGCGCGACGATGCTGACCTTCTTCTCGCGCGTCACATTGGCCTTCCCGTCCCGCGTGTTGGCGTCGGTGTAGCGCGCGGTCACGATATCGCCGCCCAGCACCTGAAGCACGCCGTCGCCGGGCCTGGCCACGGCGACCTCGGTGGGAAGCGAGCCGATCATGACGTCGCCGGAGGCGCTCAGGGGAATGACCTCGATCTTCTCCTTGTCGCCGTGGCGGGTCTCGAGGTCCACCCAGATCCGTTGCCCGAGCCTCAACTGGACGGGCAGGTCGATATCGGCGACCTTCAAGTAGAACCGCCGCCCGGCTTCGGCCAGGTCGGAGGACCCTCCGGCGTCCGTATCGATAAAGGTGCCCACCAGGTTCAGCGCGTCAATGGCCTTGTTCCAGTTTTGCTGCACGAAGTGGCACATGCCGATGTAGTAGTAGGACTGGTTCGCCCACATGGTATTGGGGAAGTTGCTCGTGATCTTGCGCAGGATGGGAAACGCCGCGCCGTAGTTGCGCACCTGGAAGTACGCCGTGCCCATCAGGAACAGGCCCTCGACGTAGATGTTCTTCTCCTCCGCCGCCAGTTCGTTCATCGAAGACTCCAGCGCCTTGAGGTTCGCCAGGTACGCGATGGCCTTGATCTGCTCGTGCGTCTTGAGATAGTACTTGCCCAGCGCCAGGTAGACGGGATAGCGCACGCGGCTGGTGGGAAACTGTTCGAGCACCGTCTCGAGCATCCTGACGCCGCGCTCCTTCTCGCCGGCATCGAGCAACTCGCCGGCCTTGTCCAGGAGCCGCTGCGCCTCCATGTCCGCGCCCTGCACCTTGGCCTCGCGCGCCGCCGGCGCCGCGCCCGGAAACGCGAACGCCAGACAGGCCAGCGCCAGCACGAGACGCGCCGGCACGGCCGAGCCCCGCCCACGCCCCACGGAATCCACCCCCATCAACATCGTCCATCGTCTCAACAGGCTTTTCAAGGTTCCCTCCTATCCAAAACTCGGATCCGATCCTTCTCTCTACCGCTCCAATCAGCGCTCCCGCTCTTCCAAACCGCCAGGCCCCATCTGGATGCCCATCGCCTCCAGTTCCCGGTGCGCCTGGCTCTGCTCGCTGCTGGACTTATACTTCGTGATCAACCCGCGCAATTCCGCGATGTAGAGTTTCTTCTCCCGCGTGTCACGGTAGGCGTACGCGACGAGCAGCGACGCCTGGGGCGCCTCCTTGGGAAAGAAGTTCTCGATCTCGCGCAGGGTCGCCACCGCCTGGTCGCGCTTGCCCTGCTGCAGGAGGCACGAGGCAATGCAGAACGAACTCTTCGGCGGCCAGTCGGACTGCCGGTAGGCCGAGATGGCTTCATCCACCTGACCCAACGAACGGTGGAAACCGCCCTTCAGGAAGTAGGCTTCCTGGGCGTAACGCGGATCGCCGACCGCGCCCACCACGACCTTGAGGCCCTTCTCCGGCTGCGACGGATTCGCCTTGTTGTAGATGCGGGCCATGCCGATCGCGCCACGGGGTTTGTCGGTCATCGCCTCAAACACCATCACCGCGCCCACCGGATCGCGCCCACCGATCCACTCGCCCAGCTTCTCGCGCTCCTCGTCGTTCATCTGATCGGCTTTCAGCTTCGGGATCGCATTGCGCCCCATGTCGATAGACACCTTTTCGTAGAGCGCCTTGATGAGTTCAACGATCTGAACGTTCTTCATCTGAGCGAACGACAGTTTGGTGTAGTACTCGCCCATCTTCTTCTTATTTTTCGCATACGCGGTGAGCCATTTGACGATGCGGCTGTAGTCGCCCGGATTCTGACCGGCCTCAAACTGCCGGTCGAGCCGCGCCATCCACTTCTGCTCGTCGCCGTCGCCCTGGAACTGATAGCGGGCCTGGGCGATCTGGAAGTCGTCCCATTGGGGGAACTTGCCGTCCATGGCCCGGGCCCAATAACGAAAATAAGTCTCGCGATTGGAGAGGTCGGCCTGGACGAACTCACCACGGGCGTCAATGGCGGCCATCACGTTCTGCCAGTAGTCATTGTCGTCGGCGGCATGCGGATTGCGATCGAAGCCACGAACCTTACCGTAAAATTCGCGCAGCTTGCCCTCGTTCGGCGTGGCGCTCACGTAGATATCCATCGTTTTGACAATCGCGGCGTAGGCGGCGTCCCTGTTGGCCTCGCGAAAGTCCACCGCCACCTGCATGTAGTATTCAGCCGCCTCTTTCCATTTCTCCTGCCGACCCAGATTGTCGGCAAGCTGGTTAATGGCCCCGGCAGCGAGGGGATGCTTGCGGTAGTCCACGTCCTTCGCCATCTCGGCCCAGGCTTTCATGGCCTCCGCGGGATTGCCGTTGAGCCAGTGACACTCGCCGATGAAATAGAGCGCCGCACCGGCATAGGCGACCGCGTTGGGAAAGTAGTCCATCACCTCGTTATAGACCTTGAGCGCTTCAAAGCGCTTGTCGTCGAGTTGGAGGCATCGGCCCTTGCGCAGCAGGGCGTAAGGCGTGGCCTTGGATTTTGGAAACTGCTGCACAAAGCTGTCGTAGGCCGCGAGGGAACTTCGAAAGTCACGGGCACCAAACGTCTTGTCCGCTTTGGTCAACACAACGACTTCGAAGGAATCCAGCTTCTTGAAGTCCTCGTCCGTCAGGGAGACCTCAGGCATCTCGCCGCGGCAGACAACGCCCGCCAGGCTGAGCGCCATAATCATCAGCGTCTTCGTCAGTCCCATCGTCGCTTTCCCTGAAGTCTCTTTCGTCATGATACCCCTGCTCACAGGATTCCTCTTCGTGCTGGCCGTATGAAAACCCCGCCGCCGGTTCTGAAACACCCGGCCTGCGGCACCTTCCCCGCGACTAACGCTTACGAAACGATTCCTAGCAACACTATCACGAGGCACGCCGGGGTGACAAGGGCGAATCGTCATCCAAGGCGTCGCGCGTGAAGTTTGCCGTGTCGTTCCTGTTCATGCTTTTCCGCTCCACTTTCACCGGGTCTTGCCTGAATAGCGTGGAGCGCCTGTTTTTCGTACATCGATTCAAATTTCTCCAATTTAGTAGCGCTGGGACTTTGGCTCGGCGCAGGAGTTGGGGCGAAGACGCCGCATCATAGTCGCGGCGGCACCCATTTAGCAGTGCCATCGTAAACTAGATAGGATCGAGCATGACATCCAGACCGCTCACGCATCCCGTGCCGGGACCGTCCATGACCAGTTCGATACCCAGTTCGGTGTCCCGTTCCTGCGCCGTCCGCGCCAGTTCCGGCACGGTGAACTCGACCCAGCGGCCGGCCGTGTCACCGACCGGCTCGGAACAGATCGCGGGCATCCAGTCCACGTGCGGCTCCGGCTGCCACTGGAAGACATGGGGCCGGAGGCGGAAGAACAGGCGGCCGTCGCCGTCCACCTTCATCTTGCCGCGAATCCGAAGGCGGCTGGCGGAAGGCATCTGCGTCGGATTGATCACCGCCGCCGGCCAGACGAGTTCGCCGCGCTGCTTCGAAACCATTTTCACCAGACCATGACCATCCGGACCGCCGGACTTCTCCCAGAACCGTTCGCGGCCGTCGGGAATGAAAGCCGAGCCTTCGTCAATACCATCCAACTGTACGGACTTGCGGAAGTCGTTGAACCCAAGCCCCAGGCGTGCGCCGCCCCGATCCTGCCAATCCGCCTCGGACACCGTCATCCGGCGCGCCTTCGCCAGCAACAGCTTTGCCTCGGCCGCGTCCAGATAATGGATGCGGTAACGCCAGTTCCACGCTTCGCCAGGGCGCAAGGGTCCGGTGGGCCGGGTGCAGCAATGGAAATCGTAGTACGCATCGCAAATTCCCCAACACGGTTCGCCGTCACTGGACTCCACCGTCAGGATGGGATTGAACGCTTCGCCGAAGAACCCGCCCCAACTTCCCGGAGCGCCGGACTGCGGCAGGGGCAGTTTCTCCTGGCCGGGCCGCCCGATGAGCCAGTAGTCCAGCACATGCTGATGAGGGAGATCCCAGACCACACCCTCCGCATCCTGGATCATGCACCGGTCGAACTTCTTCCGCCGCTCGAAGAGGAACCGTCCGCCGGTATCGGCCGGCAGGATGTTGTTGTACTCCATCCACTTCAAATGCAGCGGCGTGGAAGCCGTGCATTCCATGCGCGTGACCAGATGCCACTCGTAGCGGCCGGTGCCTTCCGAGACAAAGAGCTCCGCGCTGTACTCAGCCCGCAGGGTCCCGTCCCGCGACGCGGACAGGGCACTGACGATCACCTTGCGCCCCTGATCAACGATCCGGATCTCGGGAACACCAATGACCTCGGTTCCCGGTTGCTGCACGTGCAGGTTGAACTTCAGGCCCCGCACGTTGCCTAAATGGGTTTCCTTGTCCAGGGTCTCGAGATGCTCACCAGGCAGGCCCGGCGCCCGCAGCAGCCAATCCACCCAGCCCTGCGGCGTGACATAAGCCACCGTGTTGCCGGCCTCGTCGTCAATGGCCAGACATTTTAAATTGATGGACCGCACTGAGAACATTTATATTTCCTCCAACCTTGGAGACACGCCCTGGCACGTTGCCCTGAACGCCTTTCTCGCCCCAACAGGTATTCAAACGATATCCGAACGTTATGACCCCGTAAAGCCGAAAGGAATGAGAGACACCACCGCGTTTTGAAGCGGTCATCCCCCTGTCCGGCGCCCTGCCGCGATTCAGCGCTTTTTCAAAGCTTTACAAAACGGCAGGTCGCAGGTAGCGTTCAAGACGCTTCACTATACGGGGAGGATTCCATGGCTATACTGCAACGAACGCTTGCCAAGCGATTGAAGGTGTCGCAAATGACGGTTTCCCGGGCGTTGCGCGGCGAAAGCGGAATCAGCGAAGAAACCCGGTCACGCATCCTCGAAGCCGCCAGGCTGTCCGGCATAGCGCTCCCCCCTTCGCGCAAGTTGGCGGCAGGCAAGGACCTGCTCCATGCGGTCTGCACCCTCACGCCGGACCGGGACGGGAAGAACGCGGACTCGCCGTTTCATGCGCGTCTGCGCGACGGCCTGCAACGGGGGGCCCGGGAATGCGCCAGCGAGGTCATCAACTGCCAGGAACCGACCGGGGCTTGGCCGCTGGTGGTGGTACGGAACCAGGTGGACGGCGTGGTGATCGTGGGGGGCGCCGAGCACGCGCTTCTGCCGGAGGCCCCCTGCCCGATGCCCCGTGTGTACATCTTTCGCGGCCCGCCGAGCGCCGATGTGTTATCCGTGGACAACTTCGGGGGTGGCCTTCAGCTGGGTGCGCATCTGGCGGCCAAGGGCCACCGGCGGGTGGCCTTCATTGGACCGGAAACCCGGATCGCCCGCGAGCGTCTCTCGGGGTTGCGTTCCGGCCTTGAGTTGGCCGGCATCACCTGCCCCGTCACCTTGGCACAACTGAAGATCAGGTCCGGCGGCCAGAGCCCGGCCCATATTGACGACCTGCTCGCGGGCGAAACGAGCCCCCACGTCCTGCGCCAGCGGTTCACCGCCATCGCCGCCTACAATGACTGGTTCGCCATCCATGCGATCCGGCGCCTGAAGGAGTTGGGACTGCGTGTCCCTGAAGATATCAGCGTCACCGGTTTCGACAACGCCATTCCTTCGTGGTATGACGGCCCGAAACTCACCACCTGCGCCATACCGGTCGAGGAACTGGGCGCGGAAGCCGTTCGCCTGGTCTACTGGCGTATCGAACACCCCAACGCCGTCCGCAGAACGCTCACCCTGGAGACGGAATGGGTGGAAGGCGACTCGGTGGCGACCGTTCCAAAGGACTGACGGCCTGCTCGATCCGCTCCACCGCCCACCGGGACCGGGCGGCGGTATTGACCTCGGGAAGCGACCGCATCCGACGCAGTACATCGAGCGCCGGTGCGTATCGCGCATGTCCCAGGCACCAGGCGGCGACGGAATGGACGGTGTAGTTCTGCCGGGCATCGAGCAACAACGCCACGATCTTCGGCATCGCCTCGCGGTTCCTACGGACGGCGAGGGTCTGCATGGCCGCGCCAGTGCGTCGCCAATCCTCGACAGGCGGGTCCTCCAACGCCGCGAGCAGCAGGGCGTCCGACTCGTCGTGAAGAAGTCCGTAGGGGGCTTCGTCCAAGTCGCAAAGGCCGGGATCGTGCCCGTCCTGTTCGCCTGGGACCGGTGCCGGATCGGGCACCGCGGCGATTTCCGGAGGGCAGTTGAACCGGTCCGATCCACCTTCCCAGGTCGCTTCCCACACCCCGTCGGCAACCTGCCGGATCGTCAACCCCTCCACGCCCTCGGGCACCAGGCAGGTGACAAACCGCACCGTCCGCCCCGATGCCACCAGATCGCAGCATTCACTCCCCGATTCCGGCCACACCCCCGCACTCCCCCGGTCTCGGGGGAAGGACGGCACGGGGGTGACCGACACGGAACCGGTTGGCGCGGCTCCGTCCGCCTCAGCCAGCCAGGCGAACGTCATCCCGCCGCCCCGGGGCAGATCGAGCCGCACCCGGAGCGGACCCGTGGCCCGCGCACCGCCCCGCAGCCAGATCCGCCAGGTAAAGTCGTGCACGGTGGGTGCCCGTAGATCGTCCACCACCCACGCGATGCCCGCGGCGTTCAGCGACACTGTGCGCCGCATGCGCGTGACGTCGAAAGCCGGCTGGTAGTACGCCGCCGCCTCGCCGGTGAACGTGTGGCGCTCCGGGTCCCGGCGTTCGAACACCAACCGCCCCTCGCGCGACCGGCGCGGGAAGTAACTTTCCAACCCGTCAACCACGACCGCGCAGGACGCCCCGAGAAGACCGTTCTGATTGCGCCGTACCCAGGTGTCCAGACTGCCGTACTGACGGATAATCATTTCCCGTTCGACCGGTCGAAACGTCTCCACGGTCCGGGCCACGGCCTCGCTGGAAAAAAGAGACGCACTGCCATCATCCACCCCGTCCGCCGTGATCGGTTCTCCGTCCAGGTCGACCATCAGGTGGTTGGGATTGACCTGCTCGCGGCTAAGCCCTTGTACGTTGCCCGAGCATCGGTCCCACACCGCCATCACCCTCAGTCTTAGCGCCCGGTGCTCGACCGCCGCCCCCACCGCCGGCTCGCTCCAGCCGGCAAGTGTTCCCCCCGACCCCCGACACTCGACACCCGACACTCGACACTCGACACCCGACACCTCTTCCCCTTCACGTTCCGGCCAGTAGAGCAATGTCCAAAGCCGGTCATCGGGCCGCCAGGCAAGCTGGTGCTTCTCGTCCCAGACTGCCCCGGCGATCCGCAAGAGCGAGGCGTCGCCGGAGAGGCCGGCCCAGAGCGTGCGGGCGGCCAGGTTGTGAACGCGTTCCCAGCCGTAGTGATCCCACGGCGGCAGGAGTCCGACGCCGGCCATGGCCACTTCCATCCTCATCGTGGCGGCAAAGCTCCAACCGCCGGGCGTCCAGCGGCGGTTCCAGACATCGCGTTCCCCGAGCTGTTCAAGGAACACGCCCGCCCACATGACCAGCGCGGTCACGATGTCGGATTGATAAGTCGTTCCCTCCCCCGAGTAGCCGCTCGCGGGCATCAATCCGAGCACCTGCTCGAACTTCGGTCGTATCCACTCGCGCAAGGCCCGGGCGCGATCGGACACCCCCTCCACTTCCTCGAACACATGTCCCAGGACCACGCCGCACAGGGTCATCGAGAGCTGTTGATTGTGTCCGCCCGGAATCCGTGCGCGCAACACAGGGACCGCGTAGGCGTCGAAGAAATCCAGGAGCCCCTTCCCGACACTTCGGCGCTCGTCGGGCGTCCAGGCACCGTGAAGGTCGAGCCAGGTGAAGTAGGCGGCCAGGCGCATGGCCCGCGGCGTAATGCACCAGATGTGGTGGTCGAGGGTGTTCTGAGCGGGGCCCTGGGCGCCGGGGCGCTCGACCGCCAGGAGCAACGGGTCCGCCGCCAGGAGCGTGATCCGTTCCCTGGCCTCGGCGATGGCGGCCGCATCGCCCAGTAACGCGGGCAGGAATATATGGTCACGGCGGAAATCGGCGTCCCGGATCAGCCGCTCTCTGAAACGCGCCAGGCATCCGGCCAGCATCGGCGGCGGATGGGCGAGTTTGCGCTCGAGCGCGGCGAGATCGGGGATGAAAAGCGGCGAGTTCACCACGCATCCGTTCGGAAGGGCGAGGCCGGCAGGCCCTCCCGGTTGTACAGGTTGCAGCCGTCCGGATTGTCGGCCCACGCGTAGCGGACCGCCACGGGTTCCGACACCGCCGTCGAACGCACGACTACCGTGTCATCCTCGATCCACGCCTCCGCGTCCACGAAACTCCGGTTGGTCCCGGCAATCACAAACGTCTTCAACGCCCCGTTCCGCGCCACCAGGCCGCCGCCTGTGTGGTCGAACCGGAGGCGGATCCGGTCGCCCTCGATGACACGGTCCCGGTAGAGTGGGCCGGAGGGCACGAGAGGCTTGCCATGCACGAGCGCCAGCGCCGACTGTGCCAGCCGCAGGCCCACGTCCTGTTTGTTGCGTGGGTGGATGTCCGCGACCTCGCCGATATCGATCGCCACCGCCAGGCCGGTATTCGCCTCCTGGAGGCTCTGCCACTGCGCCTCGCGTATCCAGGCCCACTTGCTGTCGGCCTGATAGGATATCGGCTGCCTGAAGTTGGCCAGTTGGACCGTCAGGAACGGGAAGTCGCCCTGGCCCCACGCGCGGCGCCAATCGCGGATCAGCGCGCGCAGCATCCAGCCGTACGCGAGACCGTCGTCTTCGTTGCTTTCGCCCTGATACCAGGTCGCGCCCCGGATCGCGTACGGGATCAGCGGCTGGATCATGTTGTCGTTGAGCATGTAGGGGGACTGCGGATTGCCGGGACCGAAAGGGACTGACATGAGCGCCACCCGCCCGAAATCGTGCTCACACTGCATCCGCCAGACGCCCGCCAGGCCAATCGGTTCCGCGCTCCCGTCCGCTGGCCCCACCGACATCCGCTCCGCCGGCCCGATCAGGCCACCGTCATGGATGAACGAATAGACGCGCACGGCGATCGTGGCGGGCCCCGCCTTGACCAGGTGTCCGGGCACGGTGTAGACGCGGGGAACACACCAGTACTGTTCTTCAAGGTAGCGCCCCATGGCGCCGACTTGCTCGCCGTTGAAGTAGGTGACGTCCTGCTTGTCGATCGCGCCGAGTCCCAAGGTCAGGTCTTTGCCCGCCCATTCGGCGGGGATCGAGATCGCGCGGCGGAACCAGAATACACCGTTGGTATCGGGGCCGCCGCTCCGGTTCCACGTCCCCGGCGTCGTGACGGATGGCCAGGCGCTGTCCTCATAACCGACGTTAGCCCAGCCGTTGCCGAACCCGGCGTTTCCTGGGTCGCGCGGATAGTCCGGCGCCAGGGCTTCAGGACTATCCGGCTCGAGGGGGGCAAACCGGTTCCAGTAGGCGCTGGTGGATACCGACGCCTCGTAACGCGCCACGTCATCGCGCGTCCGGGGATGCCGCACCAATTCCTCGCGGCCAATCCAAGGCTCGATCCGCGTGCCGCCCCACGACGCGTTGATCAGCCCCACCGCCACGTCCAGTTCGCGCGACAGCCGCCGACCGAAGAAGAACCCCACCGCGCTGAAATCCCAGACCGCCTGCGGGGTCGCCACCTGCCAGCAGGCGCCGACATCGGACCGGCGCCCGAGCTGGGCCAACCGCGGCACGGTCAGCGACCGCACGCGGGAATCCGCCTGCGTCAGCGTCTGCGGATCGAACGCCGTCTCCCGGACCGGCCACTCCATGTTGGACTGGCCGGAGCACACCCATACCTCGCCGACCATGACATCGGTGATGCGTACGCGGGCGTCCGGATCCGGCGCGCTCACTTCCAGATCGTAAGGTCCCCCGGCAGGCATCGGGGGCAGGCGGGCCAGGAATCGACCGTCGTCACCGGACCGCGTTTCGGCCGTGTACGGCCCAAATGTCACGCGCACACGCACACCCGGCCGGGTCCAGCCCCAGACGGGTACGGGCAGGGCGCGCTGCAGGACGGCATGGTCCGTGAACAGATGCGCCAGTCGCAGGGCGCCTTTTGAATCCGTTTCGCACATGGGAAACTCCTCTACACTTGCCTATCGACACGCTTTCTAAATCATGATACACGTTAGCCAATCGTTTGCAAGAACGACCCGAACGGCGCCGATATTCGGACGCATTTGCCTACTGTTGGAGATGTTGTGAAAGCAGACTGGTTCACCGATGCCCGCTTTGGGCTTTTTGTACATTATGGTCTATACAGCCTGCTCGGCCGCGGTGAGTGGGCCATGAACCGCGAGGCGATTCCGCGCGACGAATATCGCGACCTGGCGAAGCGATTCACGGCCGAAGCCTTCGACGCCGAGGCCATCTGCGACCTGGCGGTGGCGGCCGGCATGCGCTACGTTGTGTTGACCACGATGCACCACGAGGGCTTCCGGCTCTATCGCAGCAAACTGTCCGACTTCAGCACGTGGACCCATTGCGGCCGCGACCTGGTGGCGGAGATGGTGGCGGCGGCGCGGAAACGCGGACTGCGCGTCGGGCTGTACCACAGCCTGAACAACTGGATGGATCAACCCGACTCCGTGGAGGCGCTGGAAGACCGCGGCGCGTACGAACGCTTTATTGCCGCCACCCACGCGCGTTGCGTGGAACTGGCGGAACGCTTCCCCATGGATGTCTTCTGGTACGACGGCTGGTGGCCCTTCAACGCGGAAGGCTGGCGGGCCGCCGAGCTGGACGCGCGCATCCGTGCCATCCAGCCCGACATTCTCTTCAATCCGCGGAACGGTCTGCCCGGCGACTTCGCCACGCCCGAAGGCCACATGGGCGCGCCGACGCCCTGGCGCCCCTGGGAGGGCTGTCTCAGCATCAACAACTCGTGGGGCTACCAGGCCGGCGACCACGACTGGAAATCGCCCGGTCAGATGGCGGGCCTCTTGGGAGCGGCGGCCGCCGGCCGCGGCAACCTGCTGCTGAACGTCGGGCCGCGCGGCGATGGGTCCATCCCGGCGGAAGCGGTCGAACGCCTGCGCACGATCGGCACCTGGCTGAAGACCAACGGCGCCGCCATCTTCGGCACCACCCATGTCTGGAGCTTCGATCTTCAAACGCGCGGCGGGCATCGCGGCGACTGGAACAGTTTTGGCCCCTGCACCGTCAAGCATAACGACCTGTTCGTTTTGCTCCGCAACTATCCCGGCGCGCATTGCGTCCTCGGCGGAATCGAACCGCGCGTGCTGCAGGCGGAGATCCTCGGCCACGGCCCGGTGCCGTTCGAGCAGAGGGACGGTCGGCTCATCCTGCGCCTGCCGGAGCAACCCACCGACCCCGTCTGTCCCGTCCTGCGGCTGGGCTGCTCCAGTGTGCCGTCACAGTACCAGAGCGGCGGGCACCGGGTACCGCGGGTGCCCCACCCTCACTACGATCCCTGCCCGTCTGAACTCACCGGAGCCCCGGGCGGACACTAGAAACAACCCCTTCTGACTGAACAAACCAATACCTAAGGAGACATGAACATGGGCGAACTTAAGAATCTGAAACAACTGCTGCACCAGGGGGGATACCATCCGATCGAAATCGAGCGGTACATGGATCCGAAAAACCCGGCCATCCTCGAGTTCGACGCCGAACTCGGCTACCTCCACCGGAACCATTGCATGAAGGACGGCATGAATGGCGCGATTACCGCCGGCACCTATGCGCCCCGCGCCAAGCACCGCACCATGATCAACTATGCGGATCAGCCGTGCCGGATCAATACCTACGGCGACAGCTACACGCAGTGCGCGCAGGTGAGCGACGGCGAAACCTGGCAGGAAGCGCTCGCCGCCAACTTCCGCGAACCGATCCGGAACTTCGGCGTCGGCGGCTACGGCGTCTACCAGGCCTACCGCCGGGCGATGCGAATGGAGGCCACCAAGGATTTCTCCGCCGAGTACATCATCCTGAACATCTGGGACGATGACTATATGCGCAATATCGACGCCGCCCGCTGGATCCGCGTCGCCTGGATGTGCCGGGCCCTGCAACGCGGCAAGAAGGACGGCTATCCCGTCCACGGCTTCCCCTGGGCGCATCTGCGCTATAACGTTTCCACCGGAAAGTGGGAGGAACGGCCCGGCATGTTCAAGAAGGTCACCGACTTGCGCAAGCTGGTCGGTGCGGATAACTTCCATGATGCCTTCAAGGACGACCCGGTCGCCCAGCTGTACTGCCTGCGCGAAGGCGGCGAGGCCCCCGTGGAAGAGTCCGAGAAGCTGGCGGAGGCGTTCGGCCTCAAGGTGAACCTGCGCAACCCCAAGACGCGCCAGGCCGATGCCAAGAAACTCCACATTGCCTACGGCATCCGCTCCACGATGTTCACCGTGGACAAGTTCCGCAAGTGGTGCAAGGCCAACAACCGGAAACTGATGCTCATGCTGAGCTACGACGTGCCCACCCTGCAGCAGTATGTGAAGAAAGGGACGAGGTTCGACGCCGAGTTTGTGGAGTTCCTGAACAAGGAGAAGTACCTCTATATCGACACCTTGCCGACCATCGGCGCGGAGGCCAAGCTGTTCAAAGGGTCGGTCGAGCAGTACTGCGAGAAACTCTACGTGGAACGGGCCGGCGCCCAGGTGTTCGGCCACTACAACCCGTACGGCAACATGGTGTTCGCCATGTCCATCCGGAAGGCTTTGATTGACTGGCTCAATCCGAAGCCGCCGGCCTATCGCTTCGATTAAGGAAAGAACAACTGAACGAAGATGCGGGAAACCACATCCACAAGCGTCCGTGACGGCTCGGTTGCGCTGGTCGCGTTTGGCGGCAACGTCATTCACAAGACCGGCGAGGCCGGGACCTACCCCGAGCAGCAGGCCAATGCCCGCCATATGTGCGGGCGCCTCCTGACGCTTCTGGAGCGCGGCTACGAACTGGCGATCACCCATGGCAACGGCCCCCAGGTGGGCAACCTCCTGATGCAGAACGCACTGGCGCGGGAGATGGTTCCCGACCTGCCCCTCGACGTCCTGGTGGCCCAGACGGAGGGTTCGCTGGGCTACATCCTGCAACAGGAATTGCTCAACGAACTGCGGCGCCACGGAATCCGCAAATACGTGGTCACAATGATCACACAGGTGGTGGTGGACCGCAACGATCCGGCCTTCGAGAACCCGACCAAGCCGGTGGGGCCGTTCTATACGGAAACAGAGGCGGACGCCCTGCGGCGGCGATTCCCAGGGTGGCACGTCGCCGAGGATGCCGGCCGGGGTTACCGCCGCATCGTGCCGAGTCCGACCCCGAAGAAAATCATCCAGAGCAAGATGATCCGTTCGCTGGTCTATGCCGGCAACGTCGTTCTCGCCCTGGGGGGCGGAGGCGTGCCCATCATCAAGGACGAGCGTAACGAATACATGGGTGTCGAAGCCGTGATCGACAAGGATCTCTCCAGCGCCCTGCTGGCCGTGGACATCAAGGCGGACATCTTCGTCCTGCTGACCAACATGGAAAGGGTCTGCCTGAACTACGGAGCACCCGACCAGCGCCCGATCGACGTCATGACCTGCGAGGAGGCGCGCGAGTTCCTGCGCCAGGGGCACTTCCCGCCCGGCAGCATGGGCCCGAAAGTCAGGGCGGCCCTGATCTACCTTGAAGGCGGCGGCCGCGAAGTGCTCATCACAGACCCCGACCACCTCATCCCGGCCCTCGACGGCCGCGCCGGCACGCGGGTGGTGTGGCGCTAGCCCGATCTCAGGCAAACACCAGTTCGCCGAAGTACTCGGGACGGTGGAAATCGGGCCTGGGTGTGCCGACAGGCGACCAGGTTCCCCACGCCGGCTCAGGCCCTTGGTCGCAACACTTGTAGAAATTGCATCTCCAGACCGTCCCCGATTGAGGGACCGGGCAGCCGGTCTGCTCCTGGAAAAACGCAAACGGGATGGAGTACTCGACGACGTATCCTTCCGCGGGCCCCGGCTCAGGTCCGGCGATGGCGCGGCCCTTCGGCAGACTGGTGGCAATCCGGATTCCCCCCACCTTTCCAGCGGCAATCGGCGAGAACTGACGATGGGGCCCGCACCGGAACAGGAGTAAAGTGCCGATGCAGTTGGTTTCGAAATTCAGATAGTCCGCCCCCCCCGTCGAAACAAAGAACTCGACGCAACTGTCTGCACATACCTGGGACTGATACTCCACGGCCCGGGCCACCAGGCTCCGCTCCCAGGCGTGGAAACGGACATACAACGTCTCCCGGGAATAGAGAAGCCTCGCCTCCGCCAGCGGCGGCGCCGGATCCGCCGGCTGGCGCCAGGGATACTGGTCAATCCCGGCCCTGGCGGCGCCATCCCAAACCGGCTTCGCCAACGCGCCGTCAACCTCGAAGTCCGACTCCACACGCTGTACGCAATACCGTTTCATCGGTGCCTCAGTCCAGCACGGCGTCAGGGCCGATGGGCATATGCTGGTCCCCGGCCTGCACGGCGTCTCCGGAAAGCACCAGGGTCTCGGCCACAATAACCTTGAATCCCTTGGGATCCAGAAGTGTGCAGCGCACCATGGCCGAGTTGCCGCCATCCAGATGCGCCCGCCACTGGTCGTCCGGCAACGGGATGCGGAGCGTCACGCGACCGCCGGGCGGGCACGACACGGGCACATCGATGAAGAGACGGATGCAGGTCATCCAGATGCTGGCGCGCGCGAACTGCACGCGCAGAACGCACTCCGACAGGTCGATGCTGTTGAACTGGTTCTCGATCTCGAAGTTGATATCGCGCTGGCCCTTCTGCCAGGCGAAGCGTTTCGGGAATTGGACGGGGCTGTAGGCCACCCGCATCGCCCAGAAGAACGGTTTTGGGGTCAGATCGGCGCACATCACCCCCCAATCGGAGTCTTCGCCGAACCGCATCCAACCCCACGGATTGCCCTCGGGGCCGGAACCGGCGGCCGCGCAAATCCAGGGGAAGAAGGCGCCGCCAAGACAGGTCCGTTCGCTGCGCATCAATCCCCATTCCCGATCCAACCGGTCCTGGAAGACCTGGACGCTGTTGCGCTCGCTGAACAGCGGCTCCTGCACATCGTCGATGATGCTGCCATACGGGGAGTTGAGCAGGTCCGGGATCATGTTGTGAATGCCCCATTCGGAGCTGAACCAGACTCCGCTCCAGCCGCGGGCCAACGCCTCCTCGCGCGTGCACGTCTCCATCTCCGCCTCCCAACTGCGCGGATTGGAGAGCTGGCCGGTCGCGAGGAAGTCCTTCACGAGCGTGAAGCTGTAGTGCGTATCGGCAATATCACCGACACGGACTTCGAAGATTCCCTTGATCTTGTTCGCCGGCCCCGGCGGCGGAAACATGGTGGGACGGCTCGGGTCAAGCTGCTTGACCAAGGCGTCGTATTGGCGCAGATGGCTCCAACCGGCGTCCGCAGTCGCCTGCGTCTTGGCCATGTTCTCATTGCCCACGCTCCAGACCATGAGCGAGGGGTGATGCCGGTCGCGCCGGACCCCGCCTTCAATGCGCAGGAGAGCCGGAGGGACCCACTCCGGATCATGGATGTAATCGGTGCCCCAGTCGATCGGAAGCTCCTGCAGGAGATAGAACCCCATCTCGTCGCACAGGTCGCTGAGACAGCGGGGGCCCAGGTAATGCGTGCGGATGCAGTTGACGTTGGCGCGCTTCATCATCTTCAAATTGCTGCGCAACCACGACTCCGGCGTGTACATCCCGAATTCGGGATGGAACGTCAAATGGTTCACGCCGCGGAATTTGACAGGATTCCCGTTCAGGCGCGGGCCTTCGGGGCTCAGGTCAAGACGGCGAAAGCCCGTCCGGTAGGTGAAGTTCTGCGCCGCCTGCCCCGGTACCGCCAGCGTGATCTCCACCCGGTACAGGTTGGGGGCCTCATCATTCCAAAGCTGTGGCCGCTTGACCACCAGCTTCACCGGCAGCGATTTTTCCCCGCCGGCCGCCACCGTGGCTTTCGCGGCCGCCGTCGCAACGCGTTTCCCGCTTGCATCGGAAACGGTCACCGTGACCCTGGCGGGTACGGCCTTCTTGCCGGCATTGGCGACGGTCACCGTGCCTGCGACCTTGCCGGTCGTGAGGCGGGCATCGAGTGTGCTGACCAGGTGGTGTTCCGCCGCATGGCAGCGCTCGACAGCAAATAACGTGGCCGGCTGCGCGAGCCCGCCGAACTCCATGGAATGCCGCACCATGTCCATCTGAACGAACTTGTGGCGACGGATCAGCCGGACCGCCACCAGGGCCTCTTTGCCGGCAGTGACATAATCCGTGACGTCGAACTCGACGGGAGTGAGTCCGCTCAGGTGCTCCCCGAGGAACTGGCCGTTGATATAGAACCGACCCGCCGGGAAAACCGCGTCGAACCTCAGGATGATCCGTTTGCTCCGCCAAGCCGAAGGAACGGTGACCTTGCGGCGCAGCACGGCTCCGTCTTCAGGGTCGATATGGGAGAGGGTCACACGGTTCCAGTTCGGGATTTCCTTGCCGCCCGCCTCCGGATCGGAATAGAAGACCTTGCCGGGTTGCGGAATGGATTCCCAGGCACGGTCGTTCGTCGACGGCGCCGCCAGCTTCCGTTCGTCGGCAGGAAAAGGCCACTTCCGGACTTGCCAGAGGCCGTTCAAGTCGAGGGACAGGGCGGGATTCGCGAGTTGGGGGATTTGTCGGTTCATGGTAGTGATCACAGGCTCCGTTCTCCTTAGACAGGTCTTCATATCGCCGCTCTTCGAGAGCGCAACATCCTTATGCAAACGTTTGCAAACGGTACCAGAACCGCCGAAATCGCCGCAAGGATTATCTACGACTCTGCCGCTTGATCTGCAGAAAGGAACTGGATATAAATGATGCCATCGAGGATCAACCCGCCCAAACCCCCGGAGGTTACAAGACCCCCCAAGCCGCCGGACGCGCCCTACTACGCATGGCGGTGGAAAAGGTAGAGGACTTTTTGACCGTCCAAAACAGACTGCCTGCTGGCAAGCTACATCATCCTCTCAATGGACGCCCGTTTCGCCTCGTAAGCCTTGCCCAGGCCGATGGCGATCGCTCCGTCGCACATGGAAAACGCCTGCTCGAACTCACCTTCGTCAATAGCCAGCGAGATTCCCCGTTCGAAATAGCGGATTGAGGGACAGTACGCACGAAAAGATTGAAGCATTTCTGCTTGGGCCACTGGCAGGTATTCCGATGCCCTGTCCACGGCGGAGCGGCAGGCTTCGAGATCGCCGCATTGGAACGTATCCTCGGCCAGCAGGTCGTATAGGAAAAACTTCACCGCATTGGGGATCGAGTTTGCCCGCCCCACGAAGTTCAGCAGGTACTTTCGGCCTCTCTCCGCCCCTCCAAGCAGGGCCTCATCGTGCCCAGACATGAGGTCGGCAAGGATCTCGGCAGGCGTCTTCCTGATCGGCTCTTTTCGTTCGGACATGGCGGCAGATTGCCAGACCAAGCCATCGGACGCAAGGGCCGCGGCGATCCTGCCGGCGATCAAGGGGATCGTGGACAAGGCCACGTTCTACAAGGTACAGGACATCCTCGATGACCGGACAAAACCGACGGACATCCTCAACGAGCAGTTGCGGAACAACCTTCCAATCGCGATTGGAAATTTCGGGGGCTTTTACCATCGATAAAACGAGGGAAGTCAGCCACAGCTTGCTGGCCGCGAACAGGCCCTTCCCCAGCGCCGTGCCCGGGAACAACACCATGGCCGCAAGCGTGCCGATGCCCGGGACCGGCACCAGCAGCGCAAGGGCAAGTATGGTTTTCCTTCTGGGGTTCATCTTTTGGGCATGGCGTCAGTGCCGGGGCTCGCTCTTCCCGATCTCATGCAAGCCGAGCCGCCGTCAATCTTGCAGGCATTGCCGTCTGCCGGGCACCCCAGTCGCTAACAAGTCACTTTGCAGGCGAGGGCGCAAGAGGCGTTGGCTTCTGCTCCATGAGGGAGCCTTCAAACGCAATTCGCGGATCGTTCACGTTCACAAGTTCATGCAGTTCGTAGACGTTCCGGTACCCGTATCCATACAGATTGATGTAGGTGGGAATATTCAGCGCCATCATGATTGGCTTCGCCTGGGCGGCGAATTGCGTCGCCACGGCGCCTGATTTCGGGCGCGGCATGGCGACCTTGGATGCGAAATCCGTCTGGTTGCCGTCGAAGTTGTTGTTGCAGTAGATGAGTATCGTGGTCTCGAAGGACGGAATGACCTTCCGCAGATTGTCCTGCGTGAAGTCGGTGAAAGCCAAATGCCTTGCGCCCTTGACGTGGATGCGGTCAAAACGAAAGGCCGAACGGGAATCGAGGATGATGACTCCCGGCTCCTTGCTCATCGTGATGAACGTGTTCAGGTCAACGAGGCGACTTGCGCGATGGATCTCGACCTCCGCAACAAGCCCCTTGAAGTCATCAAAGCTGACTTTGGCCTTGGGGTAGTTCGTGCCCTGCGCGAATCCCGCGTGGGCTGCCACCATCATAACCAATACCGCAAGTATTTTCGATTTCATCCTCGATCCTTTCCTGATGGGTCGGTTCCTGTCGGTCGAACGTCACTTCTCTGGCTCGACTATACCCCGCCATGCGATGGCATCCCTGCTTTTCATTCCTCTCCCTCCGAACGTCAGCGATCACCAACAGCCGCCCGTCCTAAGACGCCTGCTTTCCATCGACCGGCCCCGGGTGCATCGCCTGGTTCGCGTGGATCATCGCCGTTTGTGATCGTTGTGCCAAGCCTGAACCGATCGCCAAGGTGCGACGAGATCGGAGAACCAATCGCACTTGCCGGCATAAGCCGAGACAAGAGCGCGAAACGGACACCGATTGCGGAATACAAAGTCGGCGCGGCGCGACAACGTACAGCAGGACCTGCGGGACTGCTGTTTACGCCAATGCTGGCTGGTTGGTGGTCATCCGGCCGTCCTGTCTTGGCAAGGACCGCGACAACGGGTATTCTATCCGCCTCTGGGTCAGGCATCAGCGCAGACACACAAGTTGCGGAAAGAGGCGGGATAAATATGACACGAGATGTCGGCGCCGGGCGCGCCGTTAGGGTGGGCGTGTTGCTGCTGTTGTGGTTTGCGTCGAGCGGCGCCCGCGCGGATGACGTTTTTCTCTCCACCGGCCCCGCGCGCAGCGGAACGATCCTCCAACTGACCA
>CAZWQJ010000021.1:0-35415 GCA_964635825.1 uncultured Victivallales bacterium
TCACGGGCGGTTAGCTCAATTGGCAGAGCGCCAGCTTTACACGCTGGATGTTACAGGTTCAAGTCCTGTACCGCCCACCACTTCCATTGGCATATTTACCCCGACTTTGTTGGCACTTTATGCACTTTTCGCCCTTGGCCTCCAATATAGCGACAAGGTGGAACAAGACGAAAATGGGTGCACCAGAACGGACACAACGACGGACACAGCGGACACACCAGCCCCCCCCGACGGTAGGCTGGTCACGCGAGTTCTTCTGGCTACGGACAAAGAAAGTGCCAGCTTCACTGGCTGGTTGCGTCGTGCGTGTCCGTCAATCGTGGATGCCCATGGCCGCATCCTATGCGCATCGGAGAAGTGCGTGGCGGGCACGAGTGTTGTGCGAATGGGAGCCGCGGGGGCGTTCCGATAAAAACGATGGCCTCCTGGCCCGCGGGGACCCAGGAAACTACAAATCTATGGGCATGTCATGAGGGCGATTTCTCCAGATTCCCTTGCTTATACGGGCACTATTGGCACTTACGTGGTTCTCGGAACGCCCCGCCCTAAGATATCGGAACGGTGTTCCGACATCTATCGGTAGCGACATCACAGATGTCGGAACGCTGTTCCGGAATCTATGCGTCCGGTATGCAGCAGTGGTCGGTAGTGGCTCTTGCCTGGCACCGCGGACGTGTACAGCGCCAGTAGTAGGCGCGCTTTCCGTTTGTCGTACTCCAGCCATTACCTTCCATCGATGCTTATGGTGGATAGGCAGACCAGCCCCCAGCGCAAGCGCTGCCGGGCTTACCTCAGCGGAAGCGAATACCGCCAGAACCGTCGGCGTCGTGCCGGGCTGATGCTCGGTTTTAGAGCAGGCCTTTCCGCAGTGGCTCGGGTATGGGACGCACCCAGCAGCGGGGTGTCCAGTTTGTCATAGCTCGAAACCGGCCGGAATGAACTTGGCCTGATTGTCAGGCGCCAGACGGTGGCGTATGCTCCGTCCATGATCCGACCTTGTACGGATACAGATTTCGACGCGATCTGCGCAGTGATTAACGACGGCGCCCAGGCGTACCGGGGCGTCATCCCTGCCGACTGCTGGCACGAGCCCTATATGCCCGCGGCCGAGGTGCGGGAGGCAATCGATAGCGGTGTCGTGTTCTGGGGCTTCGAGCAAGAAGGTCAACTCGTGGGCGTCAAGGGGATTCAGCCGGTACAGGACGTTACGCTCATCCGACACGCGTACGTCCGCACCAGTCATCGCCGCCACGGGATCGGCGGACAGTTGCTACAGTTCCTGCTGACACGGACGGACCGCCCGGTACTCATTGGTACGTGGGCCGCGGCAGACTGGGCCATCCGGTTCTACCAGAAGCACGGGTTCCAGCTCGTCACGCTGGCGGAGAAAGACCGCTTGCTGAGAAAGTACTGGCGGATCCCCGACCGGCAGATTGAGACGTCCGTCGTGCTGGCGGATAAGCGGTGGGTCAAACGCACCGTAGGCACGGAACCAAACCGATGACACACAAGCCCGTTTATCGTGTCCCTGAGATTCTGAAGTTGCGCGGCGAAGGCATGACGCTCCGTCAGATTGGCCTGCGTGTTGGGATCTCGGCGGCACGCGTGGGCCAGCTCATTCAGGCATCCGAGAAGAAAGCACGTCGGGAAAAACGGGCAAGCGCCATCCGGAGTGAACTACGCGCATGTAGATCCCGCCCAGCGCGTGGACGCGGTGGTCTTTGGCCCGCAGGCCGACGACCGCAGCGAAGGCCGCTGGCCCGACGGCACCCAGGCCATCCACCTCATGCAGCCCCCCACCCCGGGCGCGCCCAACCGCGTGCTGCAGGTCTTCGCGGTCTCCGAGGGATCGGGGGCCTTCACGGTGCAATCCGGCGCATTTTCCTTTACAGACTGATTTAACACTCATAGTGTGTTTTTTTTGCAGCTAATTTCGGGGTTGGCGAGGGGAAGGATAGGGCACCGACCAAAGGAAACCGTGATCCGTAATCGTCGCCCGCAATCGTTCACCGGCGGCGGAAAAAGGATCGGATCACGATGACGGGCGACGATTACGATGGACGATGGAGCAAGCGCGCGCCCCTGCTGCGCGCCGATATACACCGAGGACCTTGAACATGCACTTGTCTTCGCGTCAGGAACGACTGCTCAAACTCACCTTCATCGATTACACGCAGATGGCGGACTTCATCAAGGCGCCGCTGATTCTGAACAAGGCTGAAGGGCTGTATTACTGGGATGCGGAGGGACGGCGCTATTTCGACGCCATCGGCGGCATTTTCGTGGCGGTGCTGGGGCACCGGCATCCGCGGGTCATGGAGGCGATGCGCCGACAAATGGAGCAGATGACCTTCACCCCGCCCTTGCACGCCATTTCCGACATCACCCTCGATTTCATCGAGAAGCTTGGCGACGTCACGCCCGGCACGCTCGATTACGTCAAACCCTTCAGCGGGGGATCGGAATCCACGGAAGCCGCTCTCAAATTCACGCGGCAATATCACCGGCAAACCGGCAACCCCGGCAAGTACAAATTCATCAGTTTCTACACGGCCTACCATGGCGCCACTTTCGGAGCCATGTCCGCCAGCGGGACCGGCAAGCGCAAGACCAAATTCGAACCGCAAATGCCGGGTTTCATCAAGGCCTTTCCGCCGCATTGGTACCGGGACCTGTTCCCGACGCCCGCGGAGGCCGCCCGACATGCGGCGCGGATGGTCGAGGACCTGATCATCAACGAGGACCCGGATACCGTGGCGGGCCTGCTGGTTGAGCCGATCTCCAATACCGGCGGCATCGCCACCCCCCCCGCGGACTATTTCCGGGAACTCCGCCAGATCTGCGACCGCCACCACGTCACCCTCATCTTTGATGAGGTCATCACCGGTTATGCGCGAACCGGGCAGATGTTCGCGGCCCAGACCTTCGGCACGACCCCCGACCTCATCTGCGCCGGGAAAGGGCTGTCCAGTGGGGCCCTGCCCTTGGGCGCCATGATGGCCCGCGGCGACATGGGTGAGACCTTTCTCGGCTCGACGCATGCCGAATCGCAATTTGCCCATGGCCACACCTTTGCCGGCAACCCGTTGGGCGCGGCCGTCGGGTTGGCGGTGATTAACGAGATCCTGGACCAGAAACTCTGCGACAAGGCCCGTACCCTGGGCGCGTACCTCGCGCAGAAGCTGGAGGGCCTCAAGAAATTCGGCGTGGTGCGCGAGGTGCGCGGCCACGGCCTGCTGCTCGGCGTGGAACTGGTCAAGGACACCACCACGAACGAGCCCTTTGACGCCCTCGGGCTGGCCCTCAAGAAAACAGCCCTGGCCAACGGGCTGATCCTGCGCATCAATCCCAACTGGTTTGCCGTGGCTCCCGCGTTAATCGCGGAGCCGTCGGATATCGATGAACTGTACGAACTGATTGAAAAGAGCCTGCGCGAAGCGCTCGCCGAGGTGCAATCATGATTGCGTTGGTCAAGTACGGGCAACAACCCGGAATGGTGGAATTGCGCGAAGTCCCCGAACCGGTGGCGGGGCCCGGGACCGTGTTGATCGAAGTGCGGGCGGCGGCGATCTGTGGGTGGGATATCGAGATGTGGCAGCATAGCATGGCCAATCCCGTAACCGTTCCGGTCATCCAGGGCCATGAATTTTGCGGGACGGTGGCCGCCCTCGGTCCGGGCGTCGACGGCTGGGTCCCGGGTGAACGCGTGGCGTGTGAGACCTCGGCCCAGGTGTGCGGAACCTGTTTCTGGTGCCGGCAGGGGGAGTACCAGATCTGTCCCGCCCGGAAAGGCTACGGCTACGGCGTGGATGGCGCCTTTACCCGGTACGTGGTCGCGCGGCCGGCCATTCTCCACCGGATTCCCGAAAACCTGTCCTTCGAGGACGCCTCGCTCACCGAACCGTTCTGCGTGGCCCACCATGCGCTCGCCGATCGCATCACAATCCGGCCGGGTGATCGCGCGGTCATTATCGGACCGGGCCCGATCGGGCTCATCTGTCTGCAAATGGCACGGCTATTGGGTGCGACCCAAACCGCGCTCATCGGCCTCGGTACAGATTCCGCGCGCCTGGATCTTGCCGCACAAATGGGGTGGGCGGATCGAATCATCCGGGCCGATCAGGAAGACGCCGGGGCCACGGTAGCGGCCTGGACTGATGGCCGGGGGGCCGATATCGTCGCCGATTGCGCCGGCAACGCGGCCGCGCTGGCCACGGCGCTCGCCACGGTGCGCCGGGGCGGCCAAATCGTCAAAATCGGATGGGGCCCCAAACCGGTCAACCAAAGTCTGGATGATCTTCTGCGTAAATCAGCCACGCTCGCCGGAACCTTCGGGCACCGCCGCGCGAACTGGGAGGCGGTGTTGGGGGCCTTTGCCGGGCGGCGGTTGAATCCCGGTGCGCTCATCACGTCGGTGATGCCCCTGCGCCAATGGCATGACGCTTTCACGCGAATCCATGGAGGCCAGGCGGTCAAAATCGTGCTCACCCCGGAAAGAGACTGAACATGAACGTGCCATTGGATCGCATTCAAGGGGATCGGATCATCGAGGATTTGTGGCGTCTGGTATCCATCCCCAGTCCCACGGGACAGGAACGCCAGGTGGCGTTGGCCTATGCCGACCTGCTGGCGCGCGCCGGTGCCACGGTGGAGGTGGATGAGAGCAATCCCGCCAGTCCTTCCGTGATCGGGCGCCTGCGCGGCAACCGGCCGGGAAAGACCCTCCAACTGGCCGGCCACCTGGATCACATCGATGTGCCCCATGCCGCCCCCGTCCGCACCGCCACCACCATCGCGGCCCGAGGCGTGGCGGACATGAAGAACGGGTTGGCCGGGATGTTGGAAATCGTGCGCGTCCTGGCGGAAACCGGCTGTGATTTCCCAGGCCACGTGCTGGTGACCGCCTATGGGTTGCATGAGGCGCCGGTCGGTGACTCTTCGACGCTGATCGGCCTGATCCAGCGCGGCGTCAAGGGCGATGCGGCCATTATCACCGAGCAGATGCAGGAATCGGAAGGCAAGATCGTGCTGGAAGGCAAGGGTCAGGCCATCTGGAATGTGGCGGTCCGGCGGGATGGGGAGGCCTGCCATGAATTGAATTACCCCGCCGCGAGCCCTGATTTGTTCTCCGCCGCCCTGGCGGTGGCGGGGGCCATTCGAGACGAAAGTCGCCGCCTGAACACCATCCCGCCCCGGCCGGGTCTCTTGTCGGCCGAATCGCTGTTCGTCGGCCAGATGCATTACGGGGACTTCTACAATCGGATGCCGGTCGCCTGCGCCCTGCAGGGCACGCGTCGGTGGAATCCTGACAAAACCTTTGCCGATGTTCAACACGGGTTATGCGAGGTGGTCGCGAAAACGCCACTCCCGGCCGGGGTGTCGGCGTCGGTCAACTGGCGGCTGACCGGCGAATCGTTCGCGCTCGACCCCGCCGAGCCGATCATCACCGCCCAGCGCCAAGCCCTTGAAACCCTGGTTGTCGGACCCGTGGAATCCGTGGGCATGGCCGCGGTCGGCGATACCAGCCGCTTGATTCCGATGGGCGCAGTGCCCACCGTGTTGTCCGGATTCGACACGGAATTCGCCCATGCGGATCATGAACTGGTGCGACTCGACCGGTTGCCCGGAGCGGCGCGACTCCTGTTGCAGATCGCCTGGAATTATCTGCATCGGGCGGCTGGGGAATAATCAGAAGGAAACCGGCATGGTGAAACAATCGATTCGGGGAGTGGATATTCAGGAACACACCCAGCCCGGTTACAAGCCGCTGATTGTCAGCGATGGCGACTGGATGGCGGCGTTGATGAACGGAACGCCGACCTCGTGGGCGGTGCCCGAAATTATCGAACAGCATCCGGATACGGATGAGTTGTTTATGCTGGTGACCGGTCGCGCGTATATGATCGTTGCCGGAAATGGAAAGAAACCGGGAACGATCCACCAGTATCCGATGCGGCGTAAGGTCCTCTATAATGTCAAGGCGCGGACCTGGCATGTTACTCCGATGACTCCCGATGCCATGTTTATCATTATCGAAAAAACCGGAACAAACATCAATGGTTCGTGCGTCGTCCGGCTAACGCCTGCGCAGCGGCGCGCCATCCGGATAGGAGGGTGATCATGCAAGCACTGGTCTGGCAGGGGGGGCAGGAATTCTCCGTTCAGTCGGTACCCGCCCCCCGGGTGGAACGCGGACGCGTGGTGGTGCGGGTGAAGGCGGCGGCGGTGTGCGGCTCCGACTTTCATCTCGCGGATTTCAAGGAACAGCCCCCCTCGGTGCCGGGTCATGAGGTGTGCGGGATCATCGAAGCCTGCGGCGAGGACGTCAACGGGTTGGCGCCGGGCGACCGGGTTGCGCTCAACCCCGTGCAATCCTGCAATGCATGCTGGTGCTGTACGCACGGGTTGCCGCACCTGTGCAGCGCCTATCGGCATCTGGGCGCCGGTGGCATTCCGGGCGGTTGGGCGGAGTTTGTCGCCATCGACGCGGCCAACGCGCATCGCGTCCCCGCCGAGGTGGACGATATTTCGGCGTGCCTCCTGGAACCGCTGGCGGTCTGTTACGAAAGTTTTGCGCGCGCCCGGCTGCAGCCGGACGATACGGTGCTGATCATCGGCGACGGCACGTTTGGATTCCTGCATGCGCAAATCGCCGCCGCACTCGGGGTCCGGAAGATCATTGTTGCGGGCCATTACACCTCCCGGTTGAAGCGCATCGCGGCCCAGGTTGACATCCTGCCCTGCAACACACACGAGGAGGATCTGGCCGAGTTGGTGCGAACGACCACCGGAGGGCGTGGCGTGGACATTGCCATTGAAGCCACCGGCGCCGGGGTCTCGCCGAACCTGGGGTTGCGCGCGCTTCGTCCGCGCGGCACGCTCGTCGTGTTCAGCTATGTCTGGAAACCGGAACCGTTGGACATGGGGCTGATTCACATGAACGAATTGAATGTCCTGGGATCGTGCCGTTCGCTGGGGGCCTTCGATCCCTGCCTGGAATTGTTGCGCACCCAGGCGGTCAACACGCGCATCCTGGTGGACGTGGTCGTTCCCCTCCACGAATGGCCCGTGGCCGTGCAGCGACTGAACCGGGATAAGGCCCAGGTCTTCAAGGCCGTTTTCACGCCGCGCTAACCAATGCAGCGCGGTCCTGATGAACCTGGAGCTTGCCCGAACCAGACGTTTCGTCGTTTCGGGACGGGCTTGCCGCGAACACCCCGCCGCGTGAAGGGCGGTTGATGGTCGAAAGTCATGGACCCCAAATTTCGGAAGCCTATACAATGAACGCTCAACACCACCACAACCCCGGAGACTGACCCGCCATGGCCAAGCCACGTCACGTCCGCGTTTTCAGCACCGACCGCCGCATCCGCCTGGGCATCTGGGGACTCGGTCGCGGCATGAGCTTCTACCGCACCTGCGAGTCGCTGAACCTGGACGTGGTCGCCGGCTGCGACTACAACGCGCACATGCGCGAAGGGTTCCTGGCGGCCAATCCCGGCGCCTTCGCGACGGCGGACGCCAACGAATTCCTGGCGCAGGATTTCGACGCCGTGCTGCTGGCGACCTTCTGTCCCGCGCACGCCGACGACGCCATCCGCTGCCTGGCCGCCGGCAAACACGTGCTCAGCGAAGTCACCGCCTTTCACACCCTGGCTGAAGGCGTGCGCCTGGTCGAGGCCGTGGAGCGCAGCGGCAAGGTCTACAACCTGGCCGAGAACTACCCCTGGACACCGACCAACATGTGGCTCGCCCGCAAGTGGAAAGAAGGGCTGTTCGGCGAACTGATGTACGCCGAATACGAATACGTCCATGAATGCCGCTCGCTGGCGTACACGTATATCGACGGCAAGCCCGTGCAACCGGGGCATCACGTCCACTCCTGGCGCAGTTGGATCAACTATCATTACTACAACACGCATTCGCTCGGCCCGGTCATGATCATCACCGGCACCCGCCCGGTGCGGATCACGGCGTTGCCGAGCAACAAGGTGCTGGCCGGCTATCCAGGCAGCGCCGGCGCGCGGGGCCGGCACATGGGCGGTATCACCCCCTCGCTGATTCTCATGAACAACGGCGGGCTCGTGCGCAACTTGATGGGCGCCACCACCAACGACTCCCATATCCAGCGCCTCTGGGGCACGAAGGGCGCGGCGCAGATGGCGGGCAACGGCCTGGAACTGCGCCTCGGCGGCGCCGGGCACAGCCCCATGCACCAGGTCCGCCCCTCCCTCGACACGCTGGGCGAGCTCGCCGCCAAGACCGGCCACGGCGGCGCGGATTTCTGGGTGCTCTACTACTTCGCGCGCCAGTTGCTGGAGGGCACGCCCGCCCCCTGGGACCTCTACCCCGCCTGCAACGTCACCATTCCCGGCATCCAGGCCTACCGCTCCTCGCTGCGCGACGGAGAACCGCAGCCCTGCCCCGACTTCCGCGACCCCAAGGTGCGCGCCGCCTATCGCGACGACGACTGGCGCCAGGACCACCTCGACCCGCAGGAGTGGGCCTTCCCGCGGGCCAGACGCGATGAACTCACGGCGGTGTTCTCCACCACCATGAGCGACTTGATTCGCCACGCTCTAGCCGTGCGCGCTGTAACCGACTGGGCCGCGGTGATCGACGATACCGTCGCCGACGAGAACCTGGTCAAGAGCATGGATGCCGTGATCGACGGGTTCGCCGACATCAAGGCCGCCTATGCGCAGGCACGGCGCACGATCGACGCGCACCCGAAGGCCAACGCGGCGCGCGTGCTGCGCGAGATGCTGGAAGACATCGGCCAGGAAGCACGCGTGCTGGCACCCGACTTCCTGCCGTGGGTCAAACGCCTGCGCGCCCGCCTCGTGCGTCAGCTCCACCTGGCACCGCGGCAACGTATTCGCGACTACGAGGCCACCACGCTCCAGCCCAAGCCGCGCACGATGCGACTGGCGGAACGCCCCGTCCAGGGGCTTACGTTCCGCCCGGCGCCCTACCGGCCCGCCGAAGGGTACACCGACATCCGCGAGTTTCATGGCGGCGGCAACGGTATGGTCTACGTGCGAGGACGCATCACCCTCAAGCGCGGGGGCAAGGGCGGGCTCCTGTATGGCGCGGACGGCCCCGTGAAAGTCTGGGTCAACGGCCGCCTCGCCGCCTGCGAACCCGAGGCCACCACGCCCCTGTTCCCGCTGCGCTACCGCACGACCGCCACGTGGCGCAAGGGCCGCAACGAGGTGCTCTTCGCCCTCGATAGTAACAAGGCCGAAGCCTGGGGCGTCGGCGCGGAGGTCGAACTGGCGCCCCTCGCCGATGCGAAGCCCAGCGTCACCCGCAAGCGCACCACCCGTGCTCGCCGGGCGTAGCGCCGCCACCAGCGGGCGCGTGCGACATGAAGCGGTTACGCGATGACGTCTTCCGTGGCCGTGGGCGTCGTCCGCGTCATCCGCTTCAGCTTGGTTTCCGCATCGCTGTAGTTCATGCGATCGGCCCCCTCAGCTCTGGTAGACAAACCGCGAGAACCAGAATAGCAGCCCCGCGACAATGGCGCAGAAGAGCAGCCACCAGAAGACCACACTCCGATACCACCGGTCACCAAGTTCGGTGAAAATATTCAGCCGGCGCCAGTTCACCGTGACCGAATCGGAGATCTGCTCCGGACGCGGCGGGGGGGTCAGCAGGCTGACCACCACGCAGACCACCACGCAGAAGCCCCAGTTGACGATGGACTGAATCAGGAACGGCGCCAGCCAGCTCAGGGCTTCCGGGAACAGGCCCACCGCGATCTTCATCAGGATGCCGAGCACGAAGCCGCTGATCGCGGCGACCGTGGCACCCTGCCGGTTGATGCGGCGAAAGAGGATCCCCAGCAGAAACACGGCCGCAAACGGCGGCGCAAAGAACGCATAAAGCGACTGAATGTACTCGAAGAGACTGCCCTGCAGCCGGGAGATGAAGCCGGCCAACGCAATGGAAATGACGAGAAACACGACGGACGACCAGATGCCGGCGCGAACGAGCGCCTTCCCGGAAGCGCCCGGCTTCAGCAGCCGCTGGTAGATGTCCACCGTGTAGATCGTGGCCGTCGAGTTCAGCACCGAGTTGACCGTCGACTGGATGGCGCCGAACAGGGCGGCCAGCAGGAGCCCGCGCAGGCCAACGGGAATCAGGGTGGTCACCAGCCGCACGTAGCCTTTGTCGGCCTCCGGCCGGACCTGGTCCCAGGGCAGTTGCAGAATGTCCGGCCGCAGCGCGAAGAGGATCAGGCCCGGCAGCACCACCAGGAACGGCATCAGGATCTTCAGGTAGCCTGCAAAGACAATGCCCATGCGGGCGTGATACATGTTCTTCGCGGCGAGCACGCGCTGAATCATGAACTGGTTGATCACGTTGTACCAAATGCTGATGGACCAGACCGTGAGCAGTAGCGAGGGCCAGGGAATGAGCGTGTGGCTGGCCGGCTGGATGATGGTCAGCCGGTTGTAGCTGACGGCGCCGGGGATGATGTGGGGGTGTGTGACCGCTGCGGCAGCCCAAGGTTGTTCACCAAACTCCGGATGTAGTCCAAATCCGCGGCCCGATAGCGTTCAATGGCCTCGTTGCTCAGCCGGTCCAGCCGCTCCTTGTAGTCACGTACCACCCAGAATCCGAAGTCGTGGATCATGCGGCAGTCGCTGCGGGGCGCCAGGGATCCCCAGCGCGCAAATTCGGTCCGGCACTCCCGGCAGTTGAGGGCGAATTCGGCATCAGGCGATTGTGTACCCGCTTCCACGCGCTGCAGCAGGTCCTGAAACAAGTCCTCGAACAGTCGCCGTTCCGGCGAAGATGGCGGACTCCCCACGAGAATGTTGAAGAGCAGGCGCTGCCGGTCTGGGGACACTTTATACCAGACCTGTGCGTGCGTCAGGTCGCCGATGGTGGCCAGTGTGTCACGGCCCTTGCCGTCGCCAGAATGAATGCCGAGCAGCAGCCCATGATCGACGGCCAGACGATGCAAGGCCGGCAGGGTCGCCCGGAGCGACTCGCGCAACGCCTTGCCATCCTGATCCTTCTTGTCGAAACCGATGGCGGGGGCGATGGAGAAGAGTGGCATGCCGGCTCCGCCGAACGCGCGGAGCAGCAGCGCCAGCTCCGCGGGCGTGGTCATGCCCGGAGCCTCATCGATCGAAAGTTCAATGACATAGGGGGCAGTTCCCTTGACCTCCTGGATAACCTCCGCCGCGCGCTTGAAGGCCGGAATCAGCGTGGCAAACTTGTTCTCCGGCGCCGCTTCCCGCGGGTGCATGCACACATGGGGATCGACGGTGAAGAACGTCCGGTCCCGCGCGTTCTCGATGAAGGCACGAAAGGCGCCAAGGGCGGCATCGTCGGAACCGGTGAGCGGGATGTGGTCGGCATCGGCAACGTAGGGCCCGGCCAGGCCGAGCCGCATGCGCTCCTGCACCGCGACAAGCAGTTGTCCTTCCACGGTCATACCGGTGTGCCCAACCGGAACCCGTCCGATGCCCTTGTATTCGACGAGCGTATTCTCGGGATCGGCGAAGTCGGGCCGCAGCTCGCGGAACACGGAGCCTTGAACGGCCGAGGCTTCAATACCCAGGGCGTCAATCGTCAGCATGGCGGACGTCGACGCAAGGGCGCCGGGGCGGCCGCCCAACCCCAGCCCAGGACCGGCAGGCACGCTCGGGCGATGCTCCGGATGCAGGGCCAGCGTCTCGCGCAGAGACAACGAGCCGCGTGGTGGATCGGGGCGTGCGGACGCGGACACCCTTAGGGGCGTAGAATGATTTTGAGGCACTGTCTGGCTTCCATCAAATCAAAGGCCTGCCGCCATGCAGAGAGCGGGAGCTCGTGCGAAATCAGCCGATCGGTGGGGACCGCGCCCTGGCTGATCAGCGTAAGCGCCTTCTCCCACGAGGGGCGATGCTGGGAGATCGAGCCGGTCACCTGCAACTCTTTAAAGGCGATCTGCTCGAAATCGAGTTCGATCGCGCGGCCGAATAGCCCGAATTGCGCGTATTTCCCCCGCTTGCGGACCGCGGCCAACCCCAAACGCGCACCGGCAGCCGCCCCTGAGCACTCGAGGACCACATCCGCGCCATCGCCCCCGGTTCGTTCCCGGATGATGTCGACCGCCAGACACGTTTCGACGTCCAGCGTCTCGGGGACCCCCAACTCACGGGCCAGTTGCAGGCGCTGCTGATCGCGGGTCGTACCGCACAACGTGACCTTGCCCCCGGCCGAGACCGCGACCAACGCCGCCAGAATACCCGCAGGCCCGGGGCCGATCACGAGGACGGAGTCGCCGGCTTGAATGCCCGTCTGCTCCAGGGCGCCATGCACACAGCAGGCAAGCGGTTCCGTAAGGGCTCCGGCCTCGAAACTCACGTTGTCCGGCAGCTTGTGCGCCATGGCGACGTTGCAGAACTTCGCATAACAGCCATGGGCCGAATAGCCGAGAACCGTACGGTGCGAGCAGAGATTGTAAAAGCCGGTCCTGCAGTAGCGGCAGACGCCACAGGTTGACACATTGGATTCCCCGGTCACACGATCGCCGATTTGCAGTGCATCCCCAACCTCGGCGCCCTTTTCGACGATGACGCCGCTGAATTCATGCCCCATGACGACCGGGGGCACAATGGCGATCTTGATGTCATCGCGCAGGACGTGGAGGTCGGACCCACAAACGCCAGCCGCGCGGACTTCAACCTTAACCTCGCGAAGCCCGGGCGGGCTGGCGTCAACATCGCGAAGCTCCACAAAGCCATCGCCGCGCTCGAATTTAACAACGCCCTGCATGCGCGCACGCTTCATGACGTCACCGTTTCCCACCCCGTCGCCTCCTGAGCCCGCCACAGTCTCAGGGGGATCTCCATGGGCTCAACGATCGGGAACAAGTTGTCGTTGGGCGGCCGGAAGGACAGCGCGGCAAAGTCGAGCGACGTGGCGCCGGGGCCATCCACGTAGAGCCCCTGGTCCGTGCTGTCCACATAGCCCGACATCCACCCGGAAAGGCTTTTCGCCTGAACCGCGAGGGCCGCGTCCGGATCGAGCCCCACGCACTCGTAGAAGGCGGGATCGGTAACGCCCAAGGTGGGTTCCCGGGACGCCACGATGCGAAGCGCGCCGACCTCAATCACCGCCGCGCCGTTCATGGACGTTTCAATCCCACGATAACTCAGCCCCCTGGGGGAATAGCGTCCCTCCGCCGTACGCACCCGCGCGGCCTGCACCGACACCTCCTGGTCACCGACTTCGAACGTCGTTTCGCCCGCCATGGCGCGGTCCACTGTTCCGGGATCCACGACTTGCAGCAGCACCGGCGCACAAAAGCTCTGCGCATGCGGCCGCAGCGCCTGCAGCACATAGGCGCTGCGCCCGGTGCTGCCACCCGTGGTGGCATCCGCCGTATCCACCAGCACCCACGGATGACGGCGCTTCTCCTGCAACTGCCGCAGAATGGCCGCCATGGTCATCAGCCCATGGGGATAGGCGTGCCGGTGCGCATACCAATTCCGGGCCAGCGACTGCGCCACACGCGCTGGGGCCTCACCATGTCCCGTCACCAGCACCGTCGCGCCCAGTTCCGCGATATCCATCCAGGGCTGTACCGGCAGCAGGGCCACATCGGCGATGCCCGCCTCCGCTTCGGCCTGGCGCGCCAGCATCTGCATTCGGGCGAAATCGCCCGCGTCGCTGCGCGCGCTCGTCGGCGGCAGCAACATGCCCAACTTGGCGGCCGCGCAGGTGCGCACGGTCGCGTCCAGCGCCAGCGTCACCACCCGCCGCCCGGTTTCGGGGAGATCGATATGCGGGAAGGTGCGATAGGCCGTGATGACATCGGCATGCTCCAGCATGCGGCGGGTCACGTTGGCGTGCAGATCGAGCGACACCGCCACGCGCCCCGTGAATTTCAGTTCGCTCCGCACCATGGCCAGCAGGTCGCCTTCCGGGTCATCAACCCCCTCGGCCGCCGCCGCGCCGTGCAGGTGCAGAATGATCGCATCGGCCGGCAACCCGGCCGCGAGCTGTTGGCTCAACGCCTCGCGCAACATCTGGTAGCCGGCGGCATCCAGGCGCCCGGCGGCCGATCGGCAGGAGGCCACAAACACCGGCGTCGCCGTCCACCCCCGTTCCTCCACGCAGGCGAGGCTGCCCGCAAGTTCGCTTTCCGTCCGCGCCGCCCACGCCTCGCGGACAAACCGCGTCGCCCGTTCGATTCCCAGCCGCCCCAGGCCACTGGCTTCCGCGATGCACAGCCAACCATCGAACCCCCGACCTTTCAGGAACCCCAGCAGCGCACGCATCGGAACCGCACCCGTTCCCAGCGGCACCGGTTCCAGCCTGCCGCGCACCGCCGTATCGGCCACGTGAACCGTCAACACTTGCTCCATTACCCGGCCTAGCACCGGCAGCGGATCGTCGCCATACGCCAGCGTGTTGGCCATGTCGAAATTGATGCCGATGCCCGTTCCACGGATGGCGTCGGCGATCTCCAGAAACACGGCGGTGGGGTGGCTGAAATCCGCATGGGGCCAGACCGCGGGCTTGGAGTGGTTTTCGAAAACCAGGCGCACCCCAAAGCGCGCCGCCACCGCCGCCGCGCGGCGAAACGCGTCAAGCACCCAGCCGATTCCCTCCGCGACCCCCACGCCCGGATGCGCTTGACCCGCCGTGATGCGGACAAAGGACGCTCCCAGCGCCGAAGCCAAGGCGATGTCGTGGCGCAGGTATTCCAGCTCGCGCTCGCGCTGAACGGAATCCGGATGCGTGAAATCCGGATAGGTGGTGATCATCACCAGCGGCAGGCCAACGTCCGCCAGCTCGGCCCTGAGTCCGTCGAGGTAATCGGGCGTGTGGCGGCGCAGAAACAACATGCTGAAATCGAAACCGTCGAGACCAACGGCCTCGGCCATGCGCGCCCAATCCGCCGGCGCGAGGGTTCCGTCCAGAATCGCCGGAAACAGCGAAATCGGCAGGCAGCTCAGTTTCACGCCTCACGCCTCACGTTTCACACCTCATCCCAGTAGCGCTCCGTCACAATCTTCTCCGTCGTATAGAACTGCAGCGCCGATTTGCCCTGCGTCTTGATGTCGCTCAGCAACGAGGCCTTCATCCCACCGAACGGCAGCGGCGCCACCGGGGCTGGAATGCCGACGTTGATGCCGATCATGCCGGCATCCATCTCGAGCTTGAACTTGCGCGCGTAGTAGCCGTTCTGGGTGTAGAGCGAAGCCCCGTTGCCGTACGCGCCGCCGTTGATGATGCGGATCGCCTCGTCGAGATCCGCCGCCTTGAGGATGACCACCACCGGTCCAAAGATCTCGGTGCGATGAATGGCGCTGTCCGGCCGCACGTCGGTGAACACGGTCGGGCCCAGAAAATGGCCGTTTTCGCACCCCGGGATCGTCAATCCGCGCCCATCCAGCGCGAGGGTCGCCCCCTCGCGCAGGCCGGTTTCGATCATCGCATGCATGAACGCCTTCGCTTTGGCGGAGATGACCGGCCCCATGACCATGGGCTCGTCCGCCACCGCCGGATCCAGGGGGTTGGCCACCCGCACCCGCCGGGATTCCGCCACGAAGCGCTCGCAAACCGCCGCATACATTGCATCGCCCACGGCAACAATAACCGAGGACGCCATGCAGCGCTGCCCGGCACAGCCGTAACAGGATGTGATCATGTTTCGCAGCATGTCGTCGAACTTGGCGTCCGGCATCGCCACGAGGTGGTTCTTGGCGCCGCCCATGGCCTGGTAACGTTTGCCATGGTGCGCGCAGGTTTCCGCGACGATCCGACAGGTCGCGGTCGAGCCCACCACCGACACCCCCCGGATGTCCGGGTGCGCCGTGAAGGCTTCGCCCACGGCGCACCCACCGTTGACCAGATTGAACACGCCCTTCGGAAAGCCGGCCTCGTGAATGTATTCCGTGATCAGCGCCATCGTCAGCGGCACCAGTTCCGACGGTTTCAAGACAAACGTGTTGCCCGTCGCCACGGCGTACGGCATGAACCAAAAGGGCACCATCGCCGGAAAATTGAAGGGCGCGATGGTGGCAAAGACCCCCAACGGCTGGCGCAGGACCTCGCCATCCATGTCCTGCGAGCAGCCGACCATTTTGTCGCCCTGCTGCAGGATCGGCATGCCGCAGGCCGCTTCCGTATTCTCGGTGGCGCGCTTGATTTCCGCCCGCGCGTCGGGCAGCGACTTGCCCATTTCCTCCACCAGTGTGCGGGCGATGGCCTCCTCATGCTCGCGCAGCAGCGCGGCGAGCCGGAAAAGCGGCTGAACCCGCCGGGCAACCGGCGTGCGCGACCACCCGCGGTACGCCGCCACCGCCGCGGCAACCGCCCGGTCGACATCCCCAGGCGTGGAAAGCGGCACCCGCGCCAGCACGCCACCCGTGCTTGGATTCTCGACATCCAAGTACCCGGCGGCCTCGGCCTCAACCCATTCGCCACCCACATAGTTCCGCAATGTCTTCATCGTTCACGCATCCGGGTTGGGGATCATCGCGTCGCGGATTTGCGCGACGAGATCCGTGGTGGCCTTGAGGAACTGCCGCATCGTTCGCGCCGTGGAGCCGAAGGCGTCGAACTCGGCCACCGTCAGCCCTTGTTCGTCATAGGCGCGGCGGAAATCCAGAAACTTCATTTCCAGCTCGCGCATGATCTCGGGCGCCACGGGCCTGTCCATGCGGTTTTCCACCGTCACGTCCGACGCATTGTAACGCTCCTGCCAACGGAACGGGGGCGAGATAATCACGTCGCCGCCGATGAACTCGCTCCAGTGCCGGTGCGAACGAAACGCCGCCGACAGCAGACGCAGGCGATAACCGCGCGCGCGGTAAAGACGATACGCCTTCTTCATCACCGCCACTCCCGCCCACTCCAGCGCCTCGGGGTCGACGATGAGGTTCTCCTTCACCTCCACCACCTTGAGCCAGTCGTCCAGACGGCCCACCATGAGGGCGCAGACCGGGCCCATGTCCGCGATCGACTTACCCGCGCGCTCGCGGCGAACCAGGCCGCGCTCCACCGCCTCGGCCACGGCGATGGCCTGTGGCACCGTGAAGTTCAGCGTGGCGTTGACGCTGATGCCGCGCCATGTGGCCTCCTCCATGGCCGCCACCCCGGCCTGCGTGCCCGGGATCTTCACGATCATGTTCGGGGCCAGGGCGGCAAAACGCTCGGCTTGCGCCACGATGGCTTCCGCGTCGCGGTAGAAGCGGGGGTCGGTCTGAATGCTCACGCGGCCGCTCCGCCCCCCCGTGCGCGTAAAGATGGGTTCGAGGAGCTTGGCGGCCTTGACCGACATCTCCTCCACCAGGCGCCAGGCGATGGCGTCTTCCGTGGCCGTGGGCAACTCGCGTACAAGCGCGGGGATGCGGTCCTTCCACAGCGGCCACTCCTTCTTCAGCACCTCCAGCACGATCACCGGGTTGCACGTCGCGCCAATGGCGCCGTTGCGCTCGATCGAGGCCGCCAGTTCCGAAACCGCGCACGAGTCGTTCCAGAGCGCGGTGGGCGTCGTCCGCGTCATCCGTTTCAGTGTGGTCTCTGTCGTGTCTCCCGTCATGGAATCCCCTTACCCCTGGTAGACGAACTGCGAGAAGGTCAGCAACAGCGCCGCCACGATCACGCAGAACAGCAACCACCAGAAGACCACACTCCGATACCACCGGTCACCGAGCTCGGTAAAAATATTCAGCCGGCGCCAGTTCACCGTGACCGAATCGGAGACCTGCTCCGGACGCGGCCGCGGGGTCAGCAGGCTGACCACCACGCAGACCACCACACAGAACCCCCAGTTGACGATGGACTGAATCAGGAACGGCGCCAGCCAGCTCAGGGCTTCCGGGAACAGGCCCACCGCGATCTTCATCAGGATGCCGAGCACGAAGCCGCTGATCGCGGCGACCGTGGCACCCTGCCGGTTGATGCGGCGAAAGAGGATCCCCAGCAGAAACACGGCCGCAAACGGCGGCGCAAAGAACGCATAAAGCGACTGAATGTACTCGAAGAGACTGCCCTGCAGCCGGGAGATGAAGCCGGCCAACGCAATGGAAATGACGAGAAACACGACGGACGACCAGATGCCGGCGCGAACGAGCGCCTTCCCGGAAGCGCCCGGCTTCAGCAGCCGCTGGTAGATGTCCACCGTGTAGATCGTGGCCGTCGAGTTCAGCACCGAGTTGACCGTCGACTGGATGGCGCCGAACAGGGCGGCCAGCAGGAGCCCGCGCAGGCCAACGGGAATCAGGGTGGTCACCAGCCGCACGTAGCCTTTGTCGGCCTCCGGCCGGACCTGGTCCCAGGGCAGTTGCAGAATGTCCGGCCGCAGCGCGAAGAGGATCAGGCCCGGCAGCACCACCAGGAACGGCATCAGGATCTTCAGGTAGCCTGCAAAGACAATGCCCATGCGGGCGTGATACATGTTCTTCGCGGCGAGCACGCGCTGAATCATGAACTGGTTGATCACGTTGTACCAAATGCTGATGGACCAGACCGTGAGCAGTAGCGAGGGCCAGGGAATGAGCGTGTGGCTGGCCGGCTGGATGATGGTAAGCCGGTTGTAGCTGACGGCGCCGGGGATGATGTGGGGCGCCGTGGCGGCCACGGCCTTGGCCCACTCCCCGTCACGCGCCTCGTTGCAGCGCAGCATTTCGCGGAAGCCGGCGAGCAGCGAATGCGAGTCGCCCCCCGACAGTGCATCGAGTCCGTACAGCGTCACCATGCCCCCGCCCAGGACCATGACGATGAGCGTGAGGAAGTCGGTCCAGGCCACGGACCGCAGGCCGCCGTAGATGGCCAGGCTGCCCGCCACGATGCCCAGTACCAGGATGGCCAGCCACAGGTTCCAGCCGAACAGTGCGTGCAGCGCCAGGCCGCCCCCGTACAGCACCGCCGCCATGAAAGCGACCACGTTGCTGATGATGGTCACCACGGCGAAGAAGAGCCGCAGCAGGGGGCCGAAGCGCCGCTCGAGAAACTCGGGCGTCGTGAAGACCTTGGTCATCAGCAGGAAGGGGATGAAGAACCAGATCAGGAGGGTGAACGTCGCCACGTTGCCCCACTCCCACCAGGCCACGCAGATCCCGTAGGCGCAGGCGGTCCCCACCATACCGAGGAAGTGCTCGGAGCTGACGTTCGAGGCCACGAACGAACCGCCGACCACGTACCACGGCAGCGTGTGCCCCGCGAGGAAGTAGTCGGCGATGTTCTGCTGCTCCTTGCGGCCGGCCCAGAGCCCCACCACCGCAAGGGCCACCACGTACCCGAGGAACACCAGGTAATCCCAACCAACCAGTGCTTCGTACATGTATCCAATCTCCCGAGTCTGCGCGCCACTCACGATCTACATGGCGTACTGCGGGATCTTCAGCAGCTCGCCGTCTTTCCGCGCCGACTCAGTGCATCTCGACCGCCACGCAGCCGATGCCGGAGCGCAGGTAGTTGAACTGCACATTCGGGTGCTCCGCCAACAACGACATGGGCACGGCCGCGTCCGGTATGCGTTTGGAAATCATCAGAGCCGAGAGACGGATGCCGAAGGGGTTGTCGTGGTGGCCAGGATGCCAGATGGAAACCTTCTCCGCCTTCCAGGTCTCCCGCGGCCCCACGGTCATGGCCTCGGTGGGCACCAACGAGACGTTGCCGCCGCCGCTGGTGCGGGCGTTCTGGGTGATCGTCACCGGATGCAGTTTCACGCGCCGCGTCTTCAGCGTTCGATACTCGGCCGGCGTGGGCGGCTGGTTCCGGTAGCGGCCTTCCCGCGGCAACGGGTCATTGAAGGCCCAATGCTTGATCTCCCCCTGCCCACCCTGCATCAGCACACAGCGGATCGAGTCGTAGCTCCGCGAGTACGCGGCCCCGTCCCCAGTCGGGAAATGCAGGTTTTGTGCGGGCATGCGCAGCTCCCGGGCGATGCGCCCGAAGCACAGCGCCTTATCGCAGCGCGCAAACGACAGCGGGTGGCTCTCCGGCACCGCCTTGCCCTCGATCACCCACTCGTCCATGCCCCAGAAATGGGCGTGGGTCAGCTTCAGGCCGATGGCGTTGACGATCCGCGCGACCAGCGGCAGTTGCTCCGTGGGGCCGATGGGCCCGCAAATCCCCGCGGGGTTGTCGGGCGTGGCCTGCTTCCAGGCCTCGATGTATTCCAGCGCCTCGGCGGTGTAGAACTCCTCCACCGTGTCGTACAGGCGCACCGTGAAACCCGCGCGCGACAGTTGCAGCAGGTCCTTCGGCTTGAGGCGCGCGGCGTCTTCCAGAACATCCTTTTCCAACGTCGTGTAGTCCCACCAACCCGGCGCCAACTTACTCAGCGGACGTGCCATCGTATGCTCCTTTCAACAGGTCTTTCATCGGATTGAATGCCGCGGGCCCGAACCCGAGCGCGCTGTGCAAGCGCCACCCCTCGGCATGCGTGAAGCGGCCGGACATCCGGCCCACCTCGGCACTGATGCGCTCCATCTCATGGAGATAGGCATCCATGCCCTGGCTCGCATCCAGCCATTCCTTTTGACTGGCGTGGCAAGCCAGCATGGCGCGCTTGCGGGCGAGCACGGCGGCCGTATCGACATACGCGTTGGGCGTGGCGAGTTGTCCCAAGCCATCCCGCAACCAGTGCGGCAGCGCATGGTAGACCGCCACCGGCGCGTCCCAGGCGGCGCGGGGTGGTTCCGTCTCGAAGTTGCTCATCCCACGGCTGAACGCCGCAGTCACCAACAGACGACAGACGTTCTGGTGATCCTCCATGTAGTCCTGTGGCGAGTGCGTCAGGACCATGGCGGGGCGAATCTCCCGCACCGCCGCCGCCACACGCGCCAGAGACCGCGCATCATAGAACACCGCCAGGTCGTCGAACAGCGGCGGGTGCGACACCCCGCCCGCCAACCCCTCCGAGCGCGCCGCTTCGGCCGCGCGGATGCGGATGATCTCGGCGCGGCTGTGCCGGGCCGTCCCGCAGTGCCCGTTCGCCAGATTCCACATGTGGATCTCGGCGCCGGCATCCCTCAGAAGCAGGAGCGTGCCCGCCATCATGAACTCGATGTCGTCCGGGTGCGCCGCCGCCGCGAGCACCACCGGCCTCGCACCTTGACGCTCACCTTGGCGCGCCTCCGGCCTGTTGGCTTCTGGCACGGTCATGGCAACCTCGCGCAGTGTGGGAGATCATCGGTCCGAAACGGCGAGGCGGGCAGCCCGGCGGCGTTGATCAGGTTCGGTTCGGCCGTGTCGCTCCAGGCGAAACGGACGGCGACCGGCTCCGCCACCCCGGGCGCGCCAACCAGCACGGTCTCACCGTCGATCCGTGCGTCGGCGGGAAGAAATTTTCCGTCGGCGCCGGCAATGGTGAAATGGCTCGGAGGCCGGCCATCGCGCGTCTGGAGCGGGCCGTCGCAGAAATCGAACGATAACCGGATCTGTTGCCCTTCGCGCGCGTAACTGCGGTAGATCGGCCCCGAGAAAGTGGGCTCGCCAGCGTCTCCGACCATGGCCTCGCGATACCCCAGGTGCAGGGCCCACTTGGCCAGCCGCAGTCCGACATCCACCTTGTTGGTCGGATGGACGTTGGCCAGGTCGCCGAGATCCGTGGTCACCGCCATGCCGACATTCTCCGTCGCACGAAACGTCTTGAGCTGCGCATCCCAGATCTCTGGCAAGGCGCTGGGGGCCTGCTCCGTGTAGCGGCACGGGGCGATCTGGGCAAACACAAAGGGGAAAGCCCGGTTGTCCGCCAACTCCTTCCGCCAGCAGCGGATCATCGTCGGGAACAACTCCGCGTATTCCTGGCCACGGCCGACATTGTCCTCCCCCTGATACCAGATGACACCCTGGAAACGGAAACCGCGCAGGGGCGCGATCATGCCGTTGTACAGAATGCCGGGGCGACGCCAGTTGCCGGGGCTCTGGTCTTCCTCCCCGCGTCGGAGCAGGTCTTCGAAGGCGCCACGGCCACGCAGGCACGCCACGCAGGTCCAAGCCTCGCAGGGGCTCCCCCCACTCGCGCTATGGATCAACCCGATCGGGACCCCCAGCCGCCGGTTCAATTCCCGCCCGAACGCGTACGCCACGGCGGAGAAGGAACTCACGGATTCCGGCGAACAGACGCTCCAGCGGGTGTGACAGCCACCGAAGCGCGTCTGGGGTTGCGGCTGCAGGTTGTACTCGATGGTAAACAGCCGGACCTGCGGGAATTCCTGGGCGGCGGCGATCTCGGTTGCGGCGTCGGCGGCCGCCACGACCGGCCATTCCATGTTCGACTGACCGGAACAGATCCAGACCTCGCCCACCATCACGTTGGTCAGAACAATGCTGGGGCCGCCCGCCGTGCCGTCAACCACGATCTGGTGCGGCCCGCCTGCCGTGGGCGTCTGGAGGATGACAGACCAACGGCCCTCTTGGTTCGCAACTCCGGTGACCCGTTGTTCGCCAAATCGCACCGCAATCGTTTCGCCGGGCGTCGTATCGCCCCATATCTTCACATCCGACTGCTGCTGGAGGACCATGTTGTCGGCAAAGATCGGGGCCAGAATCGCGTCCCCCTGCGTCGCCGCGCCCTCAAGCGGGTACAGCACCCCCCAACCGCCCAGCAACGGCAAGGCAAAAGCTGTCAGCACGCGTGTTCCAAACCGTGTGGTCGCCCGCCCTCCCTGAGCAAATGAGGCCCGGGTGCGGGAGGTGATGTTTGATCGTATGGTCATTGGCTCCTCAGTAGTAATCGGTGATCGGTAATCGGTTATCTGTCACTGATCACTGATGACCGATCACCGATCACCTTCTCATAGCCTATACTGCGGAATCTTCAGCAGCTCGCCATCCTTGAGCGCCGACCGGTGGGCCACGATGCCGGCAACGGTCATGTTCAAGGCGTCGGCCACGCTCACCATCGGGGTGCGGTCCTGCAGGATCGACTCGACGAACTCGCTCATCAGATAGCCGTGCGAGCCGCCGTGACCGCCGGGCGCGACGCCGGGAGGCAGGGGCGGACGATTGGTGTCCACCGCAACCTTGTCCTCTTTCTGAGTGCGAATCCGCCCCTGCTCGCCGCCGGGGCCGCGACTATCCCAACTGACCGCCATGCGTGCCATCCCGCCTTCGCTGGTGCGGAACAGCGCAATCTCCGTGCCGAACGGGTTCTGGTACGGATTGTTCTGCGGCTGAAACGCTTCGAGCACGCTGGGCATGGCCATGCACGAGACCTCGGTGAAACTGCCGCCGGTCACGCCGACGTAATACGCGTTTGAGTGTGTCGGGTAAAACTGCGGCGGCAAGCCGTTGCGCCACCCGTTGTACGAGGGCAAGTGGGAGGCCGAGAAGTGGTAGTATTCGCCCTCGGCATACATGACCTTGCCCAGCGCGCCGGCGCGGTACTGCTGGCGCCAGCCATGAAGATCCTCGTGGAAACAGGAGGTCTCGAACATCATGTACGTCTTGCCGCTCTGCTTGACGGCGTCCAGCAACTGACCCGCCTCCTCGATCCCACTCAGCCCGAACACGGCGGGCACCGCAGTCGCCACGTGCTTGCCGCGCTTCAGCGCCTCGAGGCACAACCGCGCGTGACTGGGCGCATCGGTAGCCACGAAAACCGCTTCAATGCGGTCGTCCTTGATCATCTCCTCGCAGGAGGGATAGGTCTTCTCGCACCGGCAGGCTTTCGCCAGCCCGGCGCAACGCTCCGGCATCAGATCGGTGACGGCCACCACCTCGACGTTGGGATGGTTCTGAAAGGAGAAGGCCGCCCCGAATTGGCAAAAGCCGTATCCGGCAATGCCGACACGGACTTTGCGGTCGGAAACCGGCTGCCAGCCCTTTGCCGCGTTCAGATCCGCTTGCGTCTTCTCGAAGCCGGGGATCACGTTCCCCTGGGCATCCACCGGCGCCGGAGGCGGCTCCGCACCCTGCGCGCACGGAACACGGCTCAGTCCCATGGCCGCCACCGCCGCCCCCGCCCACCCGACAAACTCCCGCCGCGTGATCCCGCCCGCTTCGCGCGTGCTCAAGTCGTTCATGATTCAGGCTCCCATGTTATCGGTCACCGGTTAGCGGTTAACTGCTCTGAGACACCTCACGCGGCTGTCCTGTTCACAACCTACTATCCATGAACGTGATAGATCCATTCCGGTCGTCCTCGTCGTCGTCCTCGTCCTCGAATTCGATCCATCGAGGACCAGCCTTCGCTCGGAAGCTACGGCTTGACACGCGAGGACCGCTCGGCTCCGCCTCGCTGAGGACGAAGACGATGGGATGGTCTCATTGCCCTGATCCATCCACCGCTCACCGCTCACCGCTCACCGATAACCGATAACCGATAACCGATAACCGATAACCGCTTCTTACCTCCAAGCACCTCTACTCCGCATCCTTCACCAGGAGCTCCAGCAGCGTATCGGTGGCGGTCAGGCGGCGATCGAAATCAGCGAAAGACTTGCCGGCGGACGGATTGGCGATGCGCTCCATCATGGCGGGCAACCGCTTGCGGAGGCTGGGCAGCTCGACCGCGGCGGGCTGCTCCCACGCGCACATCTGGGCGCCGAACACCTGCGGCGTGGGAGGTACGACCGTGCCCGTGTCGGACGGCGTGGCGCGGACCGGCTTGAACTGGTACAGATTCCAGGCGTAGATCTCCTCCGGCGGCCGGGCCCGCTCGTTCACCACGTACAGCGGCGTCCAAGAGGCATTGATGACCCTGTAACCGTCCCGCACCAACGCGTCGGGTTGATAGAACTCGATTTCATAGGCCATCACGATGATGTCGTCGGGTATCTTGACCGTTCCTTCGGGCCGAAACCCTTCCCACACGATCGTTTGCTTCTGATGCTTCTTCACGATCTCGTGCATCTGCACCAGGAACAACCGGTAAAGCTCATGCTTGTCGGACAGGTTGTGCTTCTTCATCGCCGCCTGGAATTCCGGGTCCTGATCGGCATAGGAGATGTCGACCTCATCGCCACCGATGTGGAAGTACGGGCTCGAGCGAAATACCTCGCACACTTCGCCCACGATGGTCTCGACGGCCTTGATCACGTCCGGTTTGCCGAAGTTGATGGTCGGGTGCGCATACTCGCCAGCGATGCGGAACAGGTCCGGCATCGCCCGGATCATGGCCGAGGCGTGGCCGGGCACGTCGAATTCGGGGATGATCGTCACGTTGCGGACGTCGGCATAGGCGACCAGGTCCTTGAGCTCCGCCAGCGTGTACGCCTCGCCCCCGTGCTCGTTCTTCGTCGTCAGCGCCGGATAGGCCTTCGAGGGAAACATGAAGGACTGGTAGTCGGTGAGGTGCAACTGCAGGTAGCGCACCTTGTAGAGGCGGCAGAGCCGCACGATCTGCTTGATCTGGGCGATCGTGTGATACTTGCGCGCGAGGTCCAGCATCACCCCGCGAAACTCGGCGGCGGGCTCATCCGCGATGACCGCCAACGCCAGGCCAGGCTTGCCGTCGGTCATGGCCAGCGTCTGCAATAGCGTGGCCGTCCCCAGCGCCACGGCGCCATACGTGCCGCCGCGCACGGACGCCCGCTTGGCCGACGTGGTCAGCACATACCGCTCGCCGCGCAGCGTCGCGTCCCACTCCAGCGCAATATCCCCGTTCCTGGGTTTGCCCGCCACCGCCTCCAGCTTCAAGCCCGTGACCTGGTGGATTTCCTCCGCCAGCACCTGCGCCAGCGGCAGCAGCCGGGCGTCGGCCGCGACAACCCGGGCCTTGGCGGTCAGTGCCATGTGGCCCGTGGACGCCTTTACCTCCAACGGCCAAGGCACCAGATTCAGTTCGGACTCCTGGCCGACCTCGGCCGCCACGGCCGGCCGGCAGACCGCCATGGCCACCAAGACAAGCCCCAGCGTGGCAACAAGTGACTCACTCAGCGTGCAGCACACTTTGGATGCATCCATTCCTACTCCTTCAGGCTTTCATACGCCGCGCGCTCCCCCGCGACGGTCAAACTCAGTTCCTCGATAAAGGATTGGTAGATCCGAAAACTGCCTTGCGTGACATTTTCCGGCACCACGAAGTAGTGCTTCTTGCCCCCCGGATCCGCTTCAAACCAAACCGTCCGCTGCTCGGTCCCCGCGTCGTCATAGAGCATCACTTGCGTCACTTTGAAGTACTCGTTCGCGTGATAGACGTTCCCGCGCACGACCAGGCAGTAGGTCTTCGTCGGATCCAAGGGAAACCGAGCGCCGATGGAGCCATAGGAGCTGTTGAAAACCCGCTTCCCGCCAACCTTTCGGATGCCGATATGCTGATCGGGCGCCAGCCAGGCCCAACCGACGGGATTGACGTCGCAGGCGGAAAAGTCGCCGTTCAAATTGACCGTGGGGCTCGCGTACGCTTCGAGGCGCACCTGCTTGACTTCGAATCCCCGCGGCCCGGCGGGCGGCTGAAAGATCAGTTTACATTCCGATGCGCCGCGGGGCGCATAGAAGAGCTGGGTGTAGTCGCGCCACTCCTTCGAGTAGACAACGAAGTTCTCGTTCAGCACGCCTGCCCCCGAAAACTCCAACCGCGTGCGCCAGAACAAGTCGCTGCGCTCGATCGCGATCACGTGCAGACGCGGGTTGTCTTCCAGGACCGGCGAGCCCGTCGTGCGCGCGGTGAACGTCAGCTTGTACGCCTGCAGAGCGTTCACGGGGGCCGCAGAGAACGGCAACGGCGTCGGCGCCGCCTCCTCCGCAATCGCCAACGTACCATCCTTCTGGATGAGGTCGGGAGTCTCCGGCGTCAACTCCACGGCAACGGCCGGAAGCAGACCGGCCAACAGGACGAAACCAGCTATGTAGCGCATGGCCAAACTCCTCACTGAATCACCAACTTCGACGAGAAAAAGCCTTCCTTGCCATCCGGATCCACCCGGATCAGAACCATCTTGCAGTTTGATCCGTCGTCACTGATGGACGCCAGCGGGATACGCCCAACGGCCACGTAACCGGACAAGTTTTTCGCACATTTAACGCTCCAGCCACTGTCGAAGCTCGCCTCCCAGTTCCGCATATCGGACGTCTTGCCGTCGGGCGAAAAGGCGAGCGCCACGCGTCCCTTGGACGTCTCGAAGAACAACTCAAAGCGTTCGCCCAGCGCATAGGCCTCGGGCGGAGCGGTGCGCGAATTCGACGGGGGCAACGGCCGCTGGCCCGGGGGGCGTTTGCCGTGGGCCTCCACGCGGAAGAACAAGTCCTGCTTGTCATGCATGAGCCGTACACTGGTCTTCTGCGCGAAGAGGTTCTCGTTGTTCAACGGGATGTCGAAGTTGCGGAAGCGCTCGACCGCGACGGCCTTGAGCCAGTGCGGGGAGTTCGGCTCCCGGAGTGCCTGCGCCGTGGAATCCACAAAGGGAACGGAGATCAGCCCGAGTTCGGCGACCTGCGCATCGAACACGGCCGCCATGTGCGCGATCTGCTTCCTGGAGTTCGGATGCACGGCCTTGGCTTCGGCACTCTTCAGCAGCGCGCGCAGGGTCTTGTCGATCTTCGTCTTGATCATCAGACTCTCGATCACCTCCGGCCCCGACGAGTGGCAATGGAAAAACCGGGCGAGCGTGGGATCGAACCACTTTTCCGCATAGAGCCTGTAGAATTCCGCCATGATCGGCGCGGCTTCGCGATACGTCCGCCGGAGAAACTCCTTGCGGAGCTGGGCCACATCCTGCTCCGGATCCCACAGCAGCCGGCAGATGATCCATTGCTCCATGGCGTTGACGTCCCACATATTCGCGTTGGTGCCCCAGGTCTCGAGGGCCTTGTCCTGGTCGTCCGCCAGCGTCATCGAGATGATGCCCCGGCCGCCCGCCTTTGCCAGGGCGCGCAGGTTGTCCGCGGCCGGCTCCCCGAACAGCGCAAAGTAGGCGGGAAAATAGTACTCGAACATCATCATGTTCCCCCGCGGGCATTCCGCCAGCCAGCGTTCGAAACGCAGGCCCCAGGATTCCGGCGACATTTCCATGGCGCCGCGCTGTCCGAGCAGCCCAAAGCGCATATCGGCGGTGGGATACGGCGCGAACATCGGCACGATCGATTCATCCAGCGGCACCCGCGGCAGCGCCGCCGTGAAAATGTAGGCCAGCGTCAGGATCTTGATGTCGGGGTAATCCTTCCGCAGCGCCTCCCCGACGGCGTTCATGTACCGATAGAACTGCGTGGAGCGGAATTCCTGATCCCCCACCGGTTCGAGCGTGCTGCTGTGCAGTTGCAGGCCGCCCGGCAACGGGATGGGCTCCCGGCATGTCGGGCACTCGCAGGAGTCCCACGTATCGTCGATCGAGCAGGACAGATAGACGGTGACGTCCTCCGGCGCCTGGGCCAGCAGTTGGCGCGCCTCGGCGATCAGGGCCTCGCGTCCGGCGACGCTCGTAAAGCAGACATTGCCGCGTTCGGGCTGACGGACGCCATCCTTCATCACAAAGAATTCCGGATTGGACGCCCCATATTTCCACGGGAACAGGAATCCATGGCGGATGACGTTGCCCGCCATGAGGGCTTGGCCGAGTTCTTTCCGGCGATACTGCTGGAAGTCGAGGGGCTCGGTCGCGAGCCAGCTCCCGTTGGCGCGGTTGCGCCCGGGCCACAAGCCGCTGCCCCACCAGCGATTCGGGAAGACCGGCCGCGAGCGCCAGTTCGCCGTGGCAAACTTCAACTCGGCTTGCGGGCTGAACACAGTGCCGAAATCCGGATCCGGCCGGAACCAGATGATGTCGCTGTTCGCTTCCAGAAAGGCGTAAACGCCGTAGAGCGCGCCGGCCGGTTTCGCCCCGAAGATGTAAATGTTGTTGGCGTTGCGCCGCACCGCAAACCCATCCGAACCCGCCAGCGCCTGCAGGTCGTTGGTGAACGCCGACGCCAGGGCTTTCCCAATGTGGATCTTGACCCCGACCCGCGACGACGGCTCCGAAACGATCGGCATGGCTTTGCCCGTGATGAGCTTGACGTGGCGCGCCAACTCGGTGGCGGCCAGGCGCTCGCGCAAGTCCGCGCCGTAGCGCAACACGATCTCGCCGGGGTGCGCCGCGCCCTGCTCGGGCGCCCAGGGCTTGCCGTCGGGCTTTGTTTTGAAGACGACGTTTTGATAGCTGCCGTGCTTCGCGAAAACCCGGAAGTAGGCCGCGCCGGCGAGATTCTCGGCGGTATGTCGCTCAATAAGATTGTGGCCGGAATCGTAGAGCGGGAACTCGAACCCGGCGTTCTGGCTTTTGATCGCCTCCAGGTACGGCAAGGGGATGTAATCGCTGACAGCATAGCCGCCGGGCTGAATCTCCAACATACCGTTGGCAAACGTCACCCGGCTGCGCTCGATCCAGAACGACTCCGGCAGCGATAGATCGGTATCGCGCGGGTAAGGCGATACCTCGCGGCTCGAGCGGACGGCGCCCGGCGGCGGGAAGACCAACTCCGCATCCTCGGGATACGTCCCGAAATAGAGCACGCGCCCGGAGACGTCCATGAACTTCACAGGGGCTTTCAGCTTGGAGTCGACACGACAGGCCACCCCCGGTTCGAGCGATCCCGCCGCAAACAGAGTGAGCGGCAGACACAGGGCAGAGAACAGCGAGATCTTCAGCTTGGTCATCATTCGTCTCCCATGGTGTTGAGGCGAGCGGTTATCGGTGATCGGTTAACAAGGCCTTCCTCAGATAGGCGACGCGCTTGTCGGCGACGACATACTGGAGTTCCGCCCAGAGCGGGGCATACTGGTTAAACAGGCTGTCGATTTCCTTGGCGTCGGCGGAGGCCAGGAGTTTCTCGCCGGCCTGGTCCAGGTCCGCCAGCAGCGGTTTGAGCTCGGCTTCGTAGAAGGCCGGATCACCCAGCAGCGGGTCGTTCATGGTGGCGATGAACCCGCCGCCCTTGTTGCGCTCGGTCCGGTAAGCGGCAAAGAGGCGCTGCGCCAGATCGCGTTTGACGAGGCCGAGCTGCTCGGGCGAAAACTCGAAGTTCAGCGTCAGGCCGCGCGACAACTCGTGCGGATGGGCCCCCATCAGGCTGGTCAACACATAGCCGGCGGCACCGGCCGGCGTGCCCCGGAGGACGCCCAGCTTCCAATAGCGACCGTCCGTCGGCAGCGAATCGTGGAAAAACGCCCAGGGGAAGTGGGCATAGACGCCGATGCTGTCCTCGTTGACGCAGGTGTCCTTGACGAGGAAATCGTCCGTCAGGCGGTAGTGATGGCCCGGACTGGCGGTTTTGATGTAGTAGGACTCCGCGGTGCCGGGCAAGTCATACCAAGTCCAGTGATGGGGCTGTCCCATGCCAGGCTCGAGGAACATCTCGATAAAGCCGCCCGGCAACAATCCCAACCCAATCTTTCTCGCCTCGGGATTACGGGCTTCCAGGTAGACATGCAGCCCGTCCTCGTCGTAAACGATCCAAGCCTCCGTCTCGTAGCCGGCCGGCGCGCTCGGGTCGATGCCTTTCGGTTTGTCCTGTTTCAGGCGTTCGTTGTCAGTCCCGGCATCCCGGTCGATCGAGATTCCCATCCCAAGCTTGAAACGGGATTCCTTATAGGCGGGGTTGCGACGCAGCTCCGAACGCGCCCAGGCATCGGCCGAGCGCGGCGCGCGGGCGACGTAACGCACCGTGAACCCCTCTTGCTCGAGCGGCTCCATCATCTGCTGCACCGCGGCATGCAGAAGGCGCACCTCGTCGTAGCGCAAAGCCCGCAGAAAGACGGTCGAGGCGCGCCGCCGCTCATCCGCGCGTATGTTCGGAGCGAACCCGTAGGCCGCAAACTCCCGGTCCACGCCCGCCAGGTCCTGGCCGGCATCCAGCGCCTTGATGATCGAGGCCATATAGCGTTCCCGCGCGGCGTTCACATTGGCGGCATCCGTGGCTTCCTTGGCCGGATCGCCCGCGTTGCCCGCGATGAACGCGTCCCAATGCCGGGCCGCGCTCGCGCGATCCTTGAAGATCAGGGCGATCTCGGCGGCCTTGGCCACGTTGTTCAGGTTCTTCGGATCCAGTGCCACGGCCTTCTCGTAGGCCGTCCGGGCCGTCTGGAAATCGAACTCGTACAGCGCCGCGTTTCCGAGCATGACATAGGCCTTCGCGGCGGCATCGGCTGCGATTTTGGGGTTGCCCCTCAAGAGATCCTCGATCCGTCCCATGACCGCCTTGACCTCCCCGAAGTCGAACGGCGGCGTCCGCCTGATCGTGGCCGTCAGTTCCAGTTCCAACAGCAGCAATTGGTATTTCTGCTCTGCCGTAAGGCCAGGGGTCTTGAGATAATCCACCAGCACCTGCCGGGCTTGCAGAAAATCACTGCCGGCCACGGTGCGGGACAGTGCACTGACCGTTGCGACCAAGCTCTCGTCAATCGGCAGCTTGTACAACCAATTCCTCCCCAGATCGAACGCGTCCTGGTGGTTGGCGCTCCACGCGGCATTGGCGAACGCCCCCAGGAGCTCACGCTTCTGTCCATCCGTGAAGAGTTTCTCGTTGGCCGTGTACAGACTCTTGAAATGCGCCGGCTTCATGTAGAACGCCGGCTTTTCTCCCCCGCACAGGGTCCTCAGCATGGTATAGAGTCTTGTGGTATTCTGCGGCGACACCGGCAGGGATTGCAGCGACTGCAACGCCTCGTCCAAAAGCTTATCGTCTCCGACCCCAATCGCCAGGCCGGCCAGCAGATCGAACACGACAAACTGCGCTTCGGGATCGATCACCCCGGCCTTGAGCGTGTCATGCAAAATCTGCACGTTGCCCGCATAGTAGCCCTGGCCGCTGCGCATGGCGACCACCTGCGCCGTCGCCCCCACCCGCTTGTCCAGGGGCTCCGCGACCACCCAGGCCAGCGCCTGGTCGAACGTGGCCATGTCGCCGGCCCGCATGGCGCCACTGGCCAACGCCACGTACAGTTCCAACCTCTGCTCGATCGTGAACAGCTCCCGTGTCGCGGACAACATATCCCGCACGCGCGTCGGATACTTCTCCATGCGATGGCGCATCAGGCCGAAGAGCGTGCTGGTCTTTGACGCCGAGTCCGGCAGGCCTTGCAGCCCACGCAGCGCCTCGTCCAGCACCGCGCCGTCTTCCGCCGCAATCGCCAGAGCCGCCAGTTGATTGAACAGCACCGCCCGATCGTCATCCGTGAGCGCTCCGGCGTTGAGCGTGTCGCGCACCAGCTTCAGGTTGCCCGCGTAGAACTCCTGGCCGCTGCGCATGGCGGCCAACTGCGCCGTCGCCCCCACCCGCTTGTCCAGGGGCTCCGCGACCAGCCAGGCCAACGCCTGGTCGAACGTGGCCATGTCACCGGCACGCACCGCGCCGCCAGCCAACGCCTGGCACAGTTCCAACCTCTGCTCGATCGTGAACAGCTCCCGTGTCGCGGACAACATATCCCGCACGCGCGTCGGATACTTCTCCATGCGATGGCGCATCAGGCCGAAGAGCGTGCTGGTCTTTGACGCCGAGTCCGGCAGGCCTTGCAGCCCCCGCAGCGCCTCGTCCAGCACCGCGCCGTCTTCCGCCGCCAGCGCAAGAAGCGCCAGTTGATTGAACAACACTGCCTTCTGGTCAGCCGCGATCTCCCCGGCCTTGAGCGTGTCGCGCACCAGCTTCACGTTGCTTTCGTAGTACTCCTTGCCGCTGCGTTGGCCGGAAAGCCGTCCAACCATGGCGACCCGCTCCTCCAGCGGCTCCGCCAGCGCCCAGGCCAGCGCCTGATCGAAGAGGTCCATTTTGCCGGCGCGCACGGCGGCCGAGCCCAACGATTCGTAAAGATCGCATTTATCACCGCCCGTGAATGCACCCCGATCCGTCGAAAGGGCCGCATGCATCTGCACCGGAAAGTTCTGCATGTAATGCCGCATCAGGCTATAGAGCCTACGGGTTCTTTCAGGCGAATCCGGCGGTAGCCCCTGCAAGCCACGCAAACCCTCCTCCAGCACGCCGCCGTCATTGGCCCCGATCGCCAGCATGGCCAGACGCTCGTAGAGCGTCGCACGCTGTGCATCGCTCAGCCCCTCGGCCCGCAGCAGCTCCCGGTACTGGCCGTAGGCGCTTTCCGGCTTGTCCTTGCTTTCGGCGGCGCGAATGCCCGTCACACGAAGATCGAATTCCTCCGGCGTCACGCCGTGCGCGGCACAGGCCGTCAGGATCATCAGAAGGCTGAAAAGTATTCTCACTGCGGCACTCCCTTCATCGCGGTTTCGAGTCTGAGGATGTAGTCGATCGCTTCGTGACGGAACTGGTCCATGTCGCCGCGGCGACCGTCAACGTAGGCCACCATGCCCAGGGCCCGGCGGCCAAGCAGCTTGACCTCGGCATCTCCGCTTTGCAGCGCCTCGCGCGCAACCAGCTTCAGCTTGGTCGCGTAGCGGATATCGTTAAGCCCCTCGCGCAACCCCTCCCAGGCCAGCGTGTCCAGCACATCGTCACGCGTCGGATACACCAGCATCAACCCGCGCATGTTCGGCTCCCACATGCAGGAAAAATCGTTCCAGTTGTTCCGGTACCAGACATACTGGGAGATCCCGTCGTAGTTCGACTTGTAGGACAGCAACCCGTAGACGCGCCGGGCGAATTCGGGCGACTCGGGGCCGCTGTGCGGATCGGCATACCAGGCCACCAGCGCATCCGGATTGGCTTCGTGAACCAGGTCGGCTTCCTTCCGATACTTCTCGGGATAGGGGGCGGAGGGAACCACATGGTAATCCAGCGCAAAAAGCAATTTGCGATGGGGATGGGTTGACACCATGACCTTCGCGCCCTCCTCATGCACGATCCTCCAGGACCCTTGCTCCTGGCGGATGGTTTCAGGACCCGCCTCGTCGATGGCGTAACAGTAGATATTGGAATGGCCCAGCATATCCGAGATGACCCTGATGGTCTGGCGCAGACGCGCGCGTTGCTCGTTAAGCGTGATCTGCTGCCCATCGGTCGGAGGTTCGGCGGTTAAATTCCCGACCTGCGGCCCCACGCCGAAGAGCGGGTTGGTCGGCAAGCCCGCCGCCTGAATCGCCTCGAGTTGCCGCCTCAAGGCCTTTTCATACGCGATATAGTGCCAGAGCGGATGCAGCACGTTGTGGCGCTTGAGATTCGCCAACAGCTTGGGGTTGGTCTTGGCTTCGATCGACCCGCTCTCCTGCTGCCAGTACAGCGAACCGTAAAACTCCTTGTCGAGGTTGTAGTTCGTCCGCGGGCGCGGCAGTTCGAACGGCATCACGCGCACCCGCACCGGTACGGCGCCCACCCGCCGCCCGTCCGCCAGCAGCTCGATCTCCCCGTCGTAAAGCCCCGCGCGGGCATCGCCCGGAACCCCCAGCGTCACGAAGAACTGCTTGAACTCGTCCTTGTTCAGCACCGCGCTCTGGATCGCCGCGGCATCGTTGATCCGGTCCACATTCGCCTGGCCGCTTTCGTAGTAGTTGGCCATGGACTTGTTGAAGCTCATCCAGACGTGCTGACGCGTGCCGTCCGCCCGATCGTAGCGAACGTAATTGTCCTGGGTCGTGGGATCCACGCGGATCAGATCCTCGTCGTAGACCAGCAGTTCCGGACACAGCACGCGCCGGGTAATATCGGCGAAATGCCCGTGCCAGGCGCTGCCCGCCTGATACCAGAGCTTGACGAGCTTGATGTCGAGCGCCGCGGCCGGGATGACCGCGCCATCGCCCGTCTTGAGCTCCTTCGCCTTCAGCTCGAACCGGTCCACATTCGCGAACGGGAAGAGCTGAATCGACCCCGCCGCGTATTCGCCCAGCGACACCACGTAGTCGAGCGGCGCCAGCACCTCCCCGTCCGTCGGATAGACATCCGACAACCGTTTCGTCGGGCTGATCGCCGGCACCGTGTAGTACACAAATGGCGCCTGCTTCCACGCCTCCGCCTCCGGCCGCGACGCCAGGTCCGCCGCCACCCGCGCGGCGTTCGCCTGCACCCGTGCCGGGTCGAGCGGATAGACCTGCCGGAACGGCCCGTCCGTCGCCGACTGCCCACAAAGCGAGAGACTGGCGAATAAGGCGCCAGTCAACAGAATGATCATGCGTTTCATGCTTTTCCTCATATCCCGCGAACGCCACGGTCTTTCATAAGACACATAGAGGACATTAGCAATTCTAAGCTGGTGCGCAAGTGCTTTCGACAGGGTGCAGATCGATTCTCTTATCTGCCCGGCGGGGCGATTCCGACTCGTTACCGCGTTACGGTCTCGCCCGCCGTTTTCAGCCGCGCAGACGCTCGGCCGATCTGCAGCGCTACCGGTGCCTGGCCGGTTTTTTCCAGCGTGACGGACGTCCGCCGGCCTTTCATTTCCACGCGCAAGGTTGCGCCTTTGAACCGCACACGGAAGCGCAGCGCCTTCCAGGCCTCGGGCAGATGGGGGCCGAGATGCAGGACGTTGCCATGCTGCCAGAGCCCCGCGAATCCGAGGATGACCGCCTGCCACGTGCCGCCGAGATTGGCGAAGTGCAGGCCGCTGATCGTATTGAGCTGCACGTCGGCCAG
>CAZWQJ010000022.1:0-34810 GCA_964635825.1 uncultured Victivallales bacterium
GTGCCGTACAACGCCGGGGATCCGGCGGTCTTCGACGGGGCCGGTCCCAGCACGGTCCATATTGCCGCCGGCGGTGTCACCCCGAGCATCATCACGATCAAACGCGGAACCTACACGTTTATGATCGGCGGTGATCACGTCCTAGGCAACGCCCCGATCACCTGTGACGAAGGCCGAAGCGTCACCTACTTCAACACGGCGGGTCGCGAAGTGACGCTGAGCAACAACTTTGTCCAGCCCAACGGCGGGAATATCCTGAACTTTGCCGGCGCCGATTTCCGCCTGACCGGCACGGTGAGCGGAGGAGGCAACGGGGGCCCGAATATCAGCCCCGCCCCCGGCATCAACGTCACGCTGGAGCACGGCGTTTCCGGAACCGCATCGGAGGCGTTCAGTATCGCACCTGCCGCCGCCGGAGGCACGGTGCGGATCAACGGCGCCAGCACGGCGTATCTGGCCAGCGCGAATGCGGACGTGACCATCCAGATCGGCGCGGATGATGCCCTCGGGGGCGCCGCGGCCGTGGGCACGGGACTGGCGGATGTCGGGGGGGCGACGAAGCTCGAGGCCGTCGGTGGCACCCGCACGTTGAGCAACAACTTCAATAACCGGGGCATGAGTGTGCTCGGATCTTATGACCTGACGCTCAACGGGTATTTCGAGGGCAATGAAAGCCGGTTCAATCTGACCAAAATGGGGCCGGCGACGCTCACGCTTGGCGCCGACAACACGGCCAGCAACTGGGCCCACACGATCCGGATTCGCGAGGGCGTCGTTCGGCTTGGCCATGTCAATGCGCGTGGCGCGAGTGGAGTCCAGTTCTCCGGCGGCGTGCTGGAGCTCGGTGCCGGCGACTTCACCCTGCCCACGAGCAACGCGCCCCAGTCCAGCGCATCGGTGGGCTGGGTCACGGACGGCGCGTATGGCGGCAGCGGCGGCTTCAGTGCGTACGGTGCCAATCGCAGCGTCAACCTCGGCGGCGCCGGCGCGCCGGTGGCGTGGGGCGCGGGCGGGTTCGTGCCCGCCGGTCAGGCCCTGGTCTTCGGTTCGACGCAGTCCGACGCCCGGCTCGATTTCCAGAACCCGATCAACTTGGGCGGCGCGGTGCGCACGATCCGGGTGGACGACAATCCGGACTCTACCGCTGACCGGGCCGTGCTTTCGGGCGTGCTCGCGGGGACCGTCGGCAACGGTCTCACGAAAACCGGGGCGGGGCTCCTGCTGCTCAACGCCACGAATACCTATTCCGGCGTCACCACCGTCACCGCGGGTTCACTGGGCGGCACCGGACGTCTGGCCGGGAGCGTGGTATTCGAGGCCGCGGCGGCCGGTCATGCCGAACTCGGCGCCTCGGCGGCCACCTCGAAGCGACTGACGGTTGGCGGCTCGCTGACGCTGAATGACAACACGCTGCTGGTTCAAGGTCCGTCGGTTCTGGAAACCGGTGAGGTTTATGTGGTGATGGCGGTCACCGGGACCATTTCGGGCAGTTTCTATCCCACCCCGTCCTGGGTTGGGCCCGTTCCGGAACATGGAACGAACTTCACGGTCGTTACGGATGCCGGGGCGAAAGAAGTCAGACTCCAATACGCCCCCGGCGGTCAGAATGTCGTTCAGGTAACCTTCGACGCGCAGGGCGGCACGACGCCGAGTCCGGCTTCGAAGTCCGTGACCTACTTGTCACCATACGGCGCCTTGGCGACAACGACCCGCACGGGTTATACCTTCGCTGGCTGGTGGACCGACGCCAGCGGCGGCACGGAGGTGACGTCCGCCACGATCGTCGCCACGGCCGTCCCTCACACCCTGTACGCCAGGTGGACGGTTCTCACTTACCCGGTGACCTACGCCCCCAACGGCGCCACGTCGGGCACCGTGCCGGCATCGCAGACCAAGACCTACGGGATTGTTCTGACCCTGGCGGCGAATACCGGCAATCTCGCCAGGACCGACTACACCTACGCGGGCTGGAACACGGCGGCAAACGGCGGTGGCACCAATTACGCGGCCGGCGGCTCCTATGCCGCCGATGCGGCCGTGACCCTCTACGCCAAGTGGACCCTCAACGCGGACAGGGTGAGAGGGGCCACCAACACCTGGGACGGCTCGACAGACATGACGTGGTCCCAGCCGGACAGCACCAGTTGGAGCGGCGCGATCTACAGCAACGGCAACGAGACGGTGTTTGGCGGGCTCGGCCTGGGCACCGTCACGATTGCCGCCGGCGGCGTCATCCCGGGCAGCATCGCCATCAAGCAGAACGGCTACACCTTCGCGGTTGGCGAGGACAACGCGCTGGGAACGGCCAATCCGCTTCAGCGAGGTCTGATCACATCCGACTACGCGAAGAGCTCATCCTACTCCAACACGACTGGCCACGACGTGCTGCTGGGGAACGATTTTTCCCAGCCTAACGGTGGTAATGTCCTGAACTTTGTCGGCGGCGATTTCCGTCTGACGGGCACGGTTCAGGGCGGGGCGAACTTCGGGCCCAAGCTGACGCCGGCGGCGGGGACCACGCTTACGCTCGATCACGGTGTGAGCGGCTCTGGCGATTTCTCGATCACGTCGGACGCCACCGGCGCGACCATTCGGATCCTCGGAGCCAGCTCGGCGCGGCTCTCCGCAATCCAATCGCGGGGGGTCAGGATCGAGATCGGCGCCGACAACGCCCTTGGCCCAGCCGGCGCGGAGGCGTCGATCTCCGTCTCGCCGCCGACATTCGTGGCGTACGGAGGCCCGCGTTCGATTGCCAGCGGCATCTACTCCCGGGGCTTCGCCGTCACGGGCGAACACGACCTCACGATCAGCGGCCCGATCCGCAACGCCGAGGGCTACTATGTCGACAAGTCGGGCCCGGCGGCGCTCGTCCTCGCCGCCGCCAATCCTGACTGGGGCAACGTGGTCCGGATCCGCGAGGGCACGGTGCGGCTAAGCCACACGAATGCCCTCGGGACGTCCGCCGTGCATTTTTCAGGGGGCGTGCTGGAACTGGCCGCGGGCGATTTCTCCCGCAGCCTGTCGAGCACACCCGGAGCGGGTTCCGGCAGGGTAGGCTGGGTTGCCGACGGTGCGTCCGGCGCCGGCGGTGGCTTTAGCGCCTACGGTACCAACCGCCACGTGAACATCGGTGGCCTGGCCACGCAACTGACGTGGGGCGTGAACGGGTTCGTGGCCGCCGGGCAGCCCCTGGTCTTCGGTTCCAGATCGGCCAATGCACCGATCGAGTTCCTGAACCCGATCAACCTTGGCGGCAGCGGCCTGCAGGGGATGCTGCCGCCGGTGCAGGCCTTCGTCTTCGGTGCGAAATCGGCAGGCGCGACGCTCGAATACCCGCCGCCAGGCCCGCGTGGCGGCACGGTGCGGACGATCCGCGTGGATGATAATCCGGCGTCCGCCGCCGACGTCGCCGTGCTGTCGGGTGTGCTCTCGGGCGCGTCCGACATGGGCCTCGACAAGACCGGGAATGGCACGCTTTTCCTCAGCGCCACCAATCGCTACACGGGCGACACCACGGTCAGTGCCGGTTCGATCGGTGGCAGCGGCCGGCTGGCCGGCAGCCTGTTCTTCGGAACCAACACCAGTTTCGTCGTAGACGTGGGCATCGCGAATGGGCCGCTCGTGGTCGCCGGCTTTGCGGACCTGGGAAATGCGGCCACATTGACCATGCGGGGCGTGCCGCCGGCGAGCGTGCGCTATCCGGTCCTGCAAGCCCTCGCTGGATTCATGGGCACAGGGCGCTTCGCGCACGTCAACCTCCCCCCGGGTTGGGTGGTCGACTACTCGGCGTCGGGCGAAATTGCCATTAAACCAGACAGCGAATGATCGCCTACAACGCGAGGCGGGAGATGACGATGACGGCAGGACAACGGTTGGCAAGATTCACGAGCAGGGGGATCCTCATCATGTTGGCGGCGTGCATGTGTAGAGGTGCGGACGTGCGGGCCGACGGGGTCGTCACCCCGAACGAGTTCGTCGGCACAGACGTGGCGCGGATCAACCAGGCCATCGTCGCGGCGGCGGGGCGACGGGTCGTCATCCCGCGCGTGAATGTGCAGGGCGCACAAACGAATGCGGTCTGGCTGCTCGACTCGGCTATCCTGCTGCCGAGCAACACCACGCTCGAACTCGACAACTGCCGGGTCAAGTTATCCAATCTCTGCCGCGACAATTTCATGCGGAGCGCGAACTGCGGGATGGGCATCACCAATATCAGCACCATCACCAACGTGCACATCCGCGGTATCGGCGGTGCGGTCCTGGAAGGGGCCGATCGGCCCCGGGCCACCGGCGACGCCGGGAAGACGCTTGGTGTGCATACCTATGGCACGGACGCGGGGGTCGCGGGCGAGAGCCAACTCGGTGACTGGCGCAACATGGGCATCCTGCTGGCCTTCGTCGAGGATTTCACCATTCAGAACCTCGCGGTGCGGGATTCTCACTGTTGGGCGGTCTCGTTGGAGCGGTGCAGTCGCGGCACGGTGCGCGACATCGACTTCGACTCATCGGGACTCAAGCTGATCGATGGGGTCCAGCAGACCATTCTCAACCAGGACGGGCTCGATTTGCGGATGGGGTGCAGCGACATCCAGATCGAGAACATCACCGGGTACACGGGCGATGACCTCGTCGCCCTGACGGCGATCCCCGTTGCCGGGCAGGCGGCTGGAACCACCGCCGCCGACATGGTCAGCGGTGCACAGAACCGCGGCGCAGGGCTGGACGATATTGAGGATGTCCGCATCCGCAACGTTCGCGGCTACTCCCGCGGCGGCCATCAGATCGTCCGGCTGCTCAACGTGAGTGGCGTGAAGATGCATGACATCTCGCTCAATGGCGTGCTCGACACCTCGCCCGCGGAGGTGAGGTGCCGGGCTGCAATCAAGATCGGCGATCTGGACTGGGGCAGCGACGGAACCGTGCTGGGCGACACGTCCCGGTTCATCATCCGGAATGTGATCTCGCGCGCGGACCACGGGATCCGGATCGCGGGGACTCTCACGGATTCGGACATCAGCGACGTCCTGCAGGAGAGCGCCCGGGGGCCGGCCATGACCATGGATTCGAGTCCGGCGCAGATCCGTGATGTCATCACCACGAACGTTCGCACCACCGGAGCAGGGCAGTAACATGAGCTTTACAGCAAAACAGATTTCGCGCATGGGCATGGTCTGTGTCTGCGCGGCCGTTGCCGCGGTGTGGGGCGGCGCCGTGGCGCGGGCAGGCGACGAGCCGCCGCTGGTCGTCACCCCCAACGAGTTCGTCGGCACGGATGTGGCGCGAATCAACCAGGCCATCGCCGCGGCGGCCGGGCGCCGAGTCGTCATCCCACGCCTGAATGTGCAGGGCGCACAAACGAATGAGATCTGGCTGCTCGACTCGGCCGTTTTGCTGCGGAGCGACACCTCGCTCGACCTCGACAACTGCCGGATCAGGCTGTCCAATCTCTGCCGCGATAATTTCATACGCAGCGCGAACTGTGGGATGGGCATCACCAACATCAGCACCATCACCAACGTGCACATCCGCGGTATCGGCAGCGCGGTGCTGGAAGGGGCCGACCGGCCGCGGGCCACCGGCGACGCCGGGAAGACGCTCGGCGTGCACACCTACGGGACGGACGCGGGCGTCGCGGGTCAGAGCCAGCTCGGAGACTGGCGCAACATGGGCATCCTGCTGGCCTTCGTCGAGGACTTCAGCATCCAGAACCTCGCCGTGCGGGATTCCCACTGTTGGGCCATCTCGCTGGAGCGGTGCAGCCGCGGCACGGTGCGTGACATCGATTTCGCCTCCTCGGGACTCAAGCTGATCGATGGGGTCCAGCAGACCATCGTCAACCAGGACGGGCTCGACCTGCGAATGGGGTGCAACGACATCCTGATCGAGAACATCACGGGGTACGTGGGCGACGACCTCGTCGCCCTGACGGCAATCCCCTTCGATGACCAGCCGGCGGGAGCCCTGGCCGCCCACATGGTCAGCGACGCGAGTGACCGCGGCGGCGGGCTGGACGACATCCGTAACGTCATCATTCGCAACGTCACCGGCTACTCCCGCGGCGGCCATCACATCGTCCGGCTGCTCAACGTGCTCGGCGTGAAGATGTATAACATCCTGCTCGACGGGTTGCTCGATACCTCACCCGACAGCATCACGTGCAGGGTCGCGGTCAAGATTGGTGACGCCGATTGGGGCAGCGGTGGAGCTGCGCTGGGCGATACCTCCCGGCTCCTTATCCAGAATGTGACCTCGCGTGCGGCCCATGGGATCCGGATTGCCGGGTCGTTCACCGATTCGGCCATCGAAAACGTCCTGCAGGAAGGCGCCCGCGGACCGGCCATGACGGTGGATTCGAACCCGGCGCAGATCCGTGATGTCACCACCACAAACATTCGAACGTACCCCTGAAGATATCATGAAACGCATTTTCAGCTTAGGTTGGGTCCCGTCCTTTCCAAGCCGCGCCCTGGCGGTCTGGGCCACAGTTGCCTTGTCCCACGTCGCGCAGGCGGCGACATGGGGCGGCGGCGCGGGCAATGACACCTGGTCGGACGACGCCAACTGGACCGGCGACTCGGGCATCACCGACGGCGACAGCGCCGTGTTCGCCGATGCCGGACTGGGCCCGAGTGTGATGGACATGGACAGCCCGTTCACGGTGTCCGAACTGACCTATCAGAACACGTCGGGGACGCATACCCTGGATCTGAACGGCAGGAAGCTGATCGTGAATCAGCTCTACGCCGGCTACGAGACGCAGACCTCGACCGCGGTCATCACGAACGGCAGCCTGCAGGTGGGCGGCAAGGTGCTCATCGGGTACAACGACAACGCTGGCGCCGCGCAAAATGCCGTCGGCAGCGTGACCGTGAGCAATGTCACCTTCACCTCGGGGTCGCTGAACAACTGGTTCTGCGTCGGCGCGAATCTGGCGGGCGCGGGATCGGCCTACCCTGATCATGCGATCGGCACGCTGGACATGAGCGGTGCGCACAATGGTGTCTTCACGTATACCGCCAGCTTCTTCCACATCGGCGCCAATTACTCGGACTTTGCCAGCACCGCGCCCAACAGCGGCATTCTTCGCTTCGGCGACAATTGGGACATCGACATCGGCACGCCGGCCTCGCCGGTGTACCAGTTCTACTTCGGCAACTACGGCAATGCCGAGATGTCCGCCGGCACGGGCGGTTCGTTCTCCGCGTACTTCACCTACTTCAGGTTCGGCACGCGCGGCAATGCCACGCTGAACATGGCTGGCATCACCAATGGGTTGATCAGCCTGCCCGCCTCGGGGCTTCAAGCCTTTGGCGACGGGAAAGGCGCGGCCGGCTACACCTCCGCGCTCAACCTGGGCAGCAACTGGACCATCCGCTGCAATGGAACCGCCACGCCTGCGTTTGGCTACGACGGCGCCGCCACCACCGTGTCCGCTTCGAATTTAACGATCACCGGGACGGCCTTCCGCTTCTACGTCGGCACGGCCTCCGGGCCCGGCAGTGTGGGCGGACAGTGCGCGCTGGCCGTCGGCAGTCTAGGGGCGGGACTGGCGATCAGCGACGATCTCTGGGTGGGCTGCTGGCAGGCGGCCGCGAACGGAAGCCTGACGCTGCCGGCCGGCGATATGACAGTCGGCGGCATGGCCCGTGTGGGGGAAGGCGGCGCCGGCGCCTTGACCCTCAACGGCACCCGCCTGGCCCTGACGACGCCATCCGGTACGGGACTCAAGGTTGGAACCGGCGGCCGCGTCAACGTTAACGTCGGTGCGCAATCCTGCGGTCCGGAGTTCTCCCGCGACAGCAGCGCGGCCATGATTCTCGACTCCACGACCACGACAGGGCGCGGCCTGATGATCACCTTCACACGGAACCCGATCGGCCCAGGTGGCCTGCCGCTGGAACGCGGTACGGCGGCTGATCACGATGGCATTTTCTACGGCCTCAAATGGTCGGGCGATCGCACCGCAACCGCGGCCTATGAACTCGGCTACTACGTCAACAGCAGCAATGTGAGCTGGGACGACTCGGCGCTGACCGGCCCGTTTGCCGACGCCGTGAACCTGTTCTACGATCCCGCCACGAACGCCACCTACATCGGATGTTACGTGCGCAGGGCTTCTGGCGCCTTGATCATCGTGAGGTGACCGGATGCCCTTGCCACCATTCCCCGACATTGAGCCCCATGGGGCCAGCAGAGCGCGCGTGCATGCCGCCCTCGAGGGCCGCCCGGTTGATCGCCATCCAGTAACCTCGTTGTACAGTTTCCTCTACCATCAGGATCATTTTGCCGAACTCACCCGACTGCCGCCCTGGGACGTTCATCGCTGGCTCGCCATGCCGCCGGACGAGCACGCGGCCATCTTCGCGCGGATGCAGGCCGCCGCGCCCTTTGAGACGCTTCAGCCGCAGCACACCGCGTTGCCGCGCGAGTGGCGGTTGCGCCAGGAATTCCTCGAGAAGGACGGCCATCCGTTCCGCCACGACCGCGAAACGGGCGATTGGACGCAACTGGATGTAGCCGAGCCTGGAGGCCACGTCGGCGCCGAGCAGGCCAACGAAACGCAGTACGTCTTTTCGGTTGCCGACATCGAGGCGCGATTGCCCATCGTTCCTGCCGCACGGCAGATTGCCGAGGGCGCCAACGATTACGTCGAGGCAATCGTCGCGCGCTTCGGGCACAGCGAGTTCATCATTTCTGGCGGAGTCGTTGGCACGCTTTACGCCTGCCACTGGCACGTGGGTCTGAGCAATCTGTTTTCCATGCTTCTGGAGGAGCCGGCCCTGATCGAGGCCCTGTCGGAGAGCATCCTGGCGCAGAACCTAGAGAACATCCGCCGCTTCGCGACGGCCGGCGGCGACGCGATCTACATCGACGACGCCATGACCACCAGCGACATGATCTCCCCGTCCCTGTACGAGCGGTTCAGCCTGCCGTATGTGAAGGCGATGGTGGATGAGATTCACCGGCACGGCCACAAGGCCATCGTGATCTACTATGGCGGCGTCATGGACCGGCTCGAACGCATCGCCGCCACGGGCGCGGATGGATTCTTGTACGAGGCGAGCATGAAGGGCTTTGTTAACGACACGGCCGAAATCGCCCGCCGCATTGGTGATCGCGTGACGCTGTTTGCCAATATCGACCCGGTGGGCATTCTCCAGAACGGCGCCGACGCCGACCTGGCGGCCGAGATCCGCCGCCAGGTGCAGGCCGGCCGCGCCGCCCGCGGTTTCATCATCAGCACCGCGAGTCCCATTACCCCCGCCACCCCGTTGGCCCGGGTCCGGCGCTTTCTGGAGTTGGGGCGGGAGGCGCGCGAATGAATTCGGCACTTCCCGCCAGCTTCTACTTCTCGCCGGAGTGGTGGGACCGGCACTACCACGTCAGTCACCCAAGGCCAGCGGCATCGTCCGAGGCGGCGCTTGAGGCCATCTACCTCGGCCGCCTACGCTATCTGTTCGGCGAATTCGGTCGCTGGGGGCTTGGCGCCGAGCGTCCGGAACTGGGGCCGGGACAGATCGCCACCGTGATCCGCTACGGGTTCGATCTGGTTCCGGTCCTGCTGGGCACGCGACTCGATTTCGCCGATGCCTGGGGGTTCTATCCCCGCTTCCGCTCACTGGACGAGATGCGCGAGCTGCGTCCGGTGGACATCGCGCACACGCCGGAAGCGGATTGGTTGACGGCCGAAAAAGAGCGCCTGGTCCGTCGCTATGGTGGTTGCACGCACTGCCTGGACCTCGGGAGCGTCACCAACAATGCCTTCCGCATGTTGGGGCAGGACGTCTATGCCGAGGCGCTCGCCGATCCCGAGGGGTTGTCTGCGCTGTTCGAGGTGATTCTCGAGACGGAGCGGCATTTCCACCGCTTTCTCACGGGGTTGTTCGGGTCGCAGGATCCTGTCCCCGTGAGCAATTGTAACGTCAGCCTTCTGGGGCCGGCCACGTACGAACGGGTGGTGTTGCCGTTCGATATCCGGCAGAGCCGGTTCGCGGCCGAGATCGCCGGGGTGCCGGTGCGATGCGCCCTTCACCACTGTGATGTGAAGGCGGATCGCTTCCTTTCCGGTTACGCGAAAATCCCGGGCCTGGCCTCGCTGCAGGCCTCCTTTTCATCCGACATCGTCGCGGCGCGAGCGGCCCTGCCGGGCACCGCCTTCAGCGCCCTGGTTTCACCCATGGCGCTGAATGGGGGCCTCGACTCCCTGCACGCCGTCTGCGCGCGTGCCGTGACCGCGGGTGCGGCGGATTTCGCGGTATGGAACGTGGACGCCGACACGCCGCCGCCGCGCATCCGGGAGCTGCTCGACATGCTGGATGGCATGGCCAGCGCCGAAGGACGCATCCTCCGCCCCTCGGCCATGCCTTTGTGCTGGGAGGAATTGGAGTGGGCGCACGGGAGATACCGTGGGGCGTGCCCATGACCACCACTCCAAAACCGAGCGGTGATGTCTTCGCGGCAATGGCAGCTAAGCGGGTGGCGTATCGCGATGCCAGCCTGGTCGAGCCGCTGGCGCCCGTGCTGCCGTCCGTGGAACTGACCGTGGAGGCCGTCGCTGCGCCCTCGTTCACGCCGCTCAAGAAGATGGATACGGAGCAAGAACTGCAGGCGGAACTGGCTGTCTTTCGCCGTCGCTATGCGCCCTTTCTGCAAGACGTCGCGCCCGCCGCAGCGGTGCAGACGCGACATTCACAGCCGCTGACCCGTTTCGATTGGCGTGTTCAGTCCGAGGCCGACGTTCGGGATTTCCAGGCGGCGCTGCAGGGGGCGGGAGCGTGGGAGCAGGTCACGGTGCCGCATTACGGCGGTCCACTCGGGCTTGCTGCGACGCTCTACCGCACGACCTTCCGGATCTCGGTCGCGGATCTGACCGTGGGCCGGGCGTTCGTCTGTTTCAAGGGCGCGGACTACAAGGCGCACGTGTTCATGAACGGCAACTACCTCGGTTCGCACGAGGGCTTCTTTGCGCCGTTCCGACTTGATTTCACCGACTGCGCCCGCGCGGGTGAAAACACGCTCGTGGTACGGGTGGAGAACGACTACATCTGCATGGGCAGCGACTCGCCGGCCGGCCAGCATGGGGGCGACAAGCTCTACGCGGCCACCGGGCTCGGCTATGACGATCCGGAATTCGGCTGGCACCACTGCCCGCCGGGCATGGGAATCTATCAGGACGTGCGCGTCGAACTCTGCGCCGACACCTTCATCGACGACCTCTTCGTCCGCCCGCTGCCGGACGAACATCGCGCCGAGGTGGTGGTCGACGTTTTCAAGTGCCTGCCCGGCGCGGAGGCGCGCCGGTTCCGCCTTTCGCTTTATGGCGCCAATTTCCGGGAGACGGTTCTTGAGGGCGTTGTGCACACCCCAAGTGTCGTGAAGCAGTGCGGCCTCAATGACGACTACCAAGTCGCGCTGGCCAAGGCGGACGGCACGTACCAGAAGCCGATTCCTCTACTGGTGGAGAAGGGCCTGAATAGTTTCACGCTGGATGTTCCCATGTCGGCCTTCCGCTGGTGGAGGCCGGAGGAGCCGTATCTGTATCTGCTGCGCGTGGAACTGCTCGACGAGACCGGTGCCGTCATTGATGTGGCCGATCGGCGCTTCGGCATGCGCACTTTCCGCATGGACGAGAGCAGTCATCCCATGGGCGCGCTGCTTCTCAACGGCAAGCCGATCCGCCTGCGCGGCGCCAACACCATGGGGCACGAGCAGCAGTGCGTTTTCCGCGAGGACTGGGACCAACTGCGCGACGATCTTCTCCTGGCGAAGATTGGCGGCATGAACTTTCTGCGCCTCACGCAGCGCCCCGTCCAGCCGGAGGTCTACGACTATTGCGACCGGCTCGGCCTCCTGGTGCAGACCGACCTGCCGAACTTCGCGGTCATTCGCCGCAACCAGTATGCGGAAGTCCTTCGTCAGGCAGGGGAGATGGAACGCCTGATCCGCTCGCACCCCTCCTGTGTCCTGGTGACCTACATCAACGAGCCGACTCCCAACGGCAACAACCAGCCGCACCGCCAGCTTTCCCGGTCGGAACTCGAGGCCCTCTTTCGCGCGGCGGACGACATCGTCCATCTGCAGAACCCCGACCGCGTCATCAAGGCCTGCGATGGCGACTACGATCCGCCGGGCCCCGGCATTTCCGACCGGCACTGCTATCCCTGCTGGTACAACGGCCACGGGATCGATATTGGCCGGCTGCACAAGGGAGACTGGCAGGCCGTGAAGCCGGGCTGGTATTTCGGTTGCGGCGAGTTCGGCGCCGAAGGGCTTGAGTGCGCCGACCTGATGCGCCGCCGCTACCCCAAGGACTGGCTGCCGCAAACCGCCGAGGAGGAAGCGACCTGGAATCCCGGAAAAATCCGGCAGGCGCAGACCGGCAGCTTCCACCGCTTCTTCTTCGACACGCCCGACGCGCTCGAGGGCTGGGTCCAGGCCAGCCAGGAGCACCAGGCACGCTCCACGAGGATCATGACCGAGGCCTTCCGGCGCATGAACGGCATGAACACCTTCGCGATCCACCTGTTTATCGATGCCTTCCCGTCGGGCTGGATGAAGGCGATCATGGACTGCGAGCGGCGGCCAAAGCCCGCCTTCTTCGCGTACCGAAACGCGCTTGCTCCTGTGCTGCCGACGCTGCGCACGGACCGGACGCGCCTGTTCGCAGGGGATCCTTTGCGGCTGGAGGCGTGGATCTCGAATGACACCGGCCAGGCATTGCAGGGCGGCGAGATCCGCTACCAATTCGAGTGCGGCGGCGAGGTGTTCGCGGCTGGCCGCGCTCCGGCACTGGTGGATGGATGGTCCAGCCGGTTCCATGGCTGGATCACCGCCGTCGCGCCACGTTTTACCCAGCGCGCGGTTGTGACCGCCCGCCTGGCCGTGATGGATGCTTCCGGGATCGTGATCAACGACAACGCGGTCGAGATCGAGGTGTTCCCCGAGGGCGAGCCGCTCTCCGGCATCAGGGTCGGGGTGCTCGGCGGCAAGGACGGCATCGCCGCCCGGTTGGCCCGCGAGCTGGGGCTGGCGATCCGGACGGACGGGGCACTCGACGAATGCACGGTGATCCTGATCGATGATGTGGCCGCGTACCAGTCCAACGCAAAAGCCGTCGATGCCGCCGTGCAACGGGGCGCGCGGGCGATCTTCCTGGAACTGCCCCCGGGAACCTGCGACATCGCCGGCAGTCGCGTCGCTGTGAAGGAGAGCCAATTCAGCCCGCTGCATTTCGCCTCGCGGGCGACGGGGCATCCGCTCGTGGCTGGCTTCGCGCCGCACGATTTCTCGCGATGGTACGATCCCGCGCAGGATTTCATCGCGCCGCTCCTGCTCACGACCTTCACGGCGGACGGTTTCGCGCCTGTGCTGACCGGCGCGAACACGGACAGCGCCGGCGCGTGGGGTTGGGCGATGGCGGTAGGCGCGAAAGCGCTGGGCGCCGGGCAGATCGTGGTCTGCCAGGTGAAGCTGGCCGGCCGTACGACAACCAATCCGCCGGCCGCACTTTTCGCGCAGCGGCTGATCGGAACCCGGCACTCGGATTCAATCACAACAAAGGGGAGCTAGCATGAGTATCGAGAAGCAGGGCCAGACACGGACGCATTGGTTTGCCGAAGACCGCTTCGGCATGTTCATCCATTTCGGGCTGTACAGCAACCCGGCGGGCATGTGGAAGGGGCAGAAGATGAAGCACGGGTACGCCGAGTGGCTCCAGGCGTCCGAGCCCATTCCGCGCGCCGAGTATCAACGCCTGGCCCGCGAGTTCAACCCGACCGAGTTCGATGCCGAGGCGTGGATCAGCGCCGCGAAGACCGCCGGGATGCGCTACTTCGTCATCACGGCCAAGCACCACGACGGCTTTGCGCTCTGGCCCACGCGCGCTTCGAAGTACAATGTCATGGACGCCACGCCGTTCAAGCGCGACATCCTGGGTGAACTGGCCGCGGCCTGCCGTAAGTTCGACGTCAAGCTCGGCCTCTACTACTCCCACTGGCAGGACTGGGAAGGCACGGGCGGGGATGTCTGCAAGACCTATGTGCAGCACGACGAATACGTCCACCCCACCGACGAGGAGTTTGCCCGCTACTGGAAAAATAAATGCCTGGTCCAGGTGGGCGAGTTGATCGACGCCTATGATCCGTGGCTCTTCTGGTTCGATACCTGGGACAAGGACAGCTTCCCGTACGTGACTCCCGAGCGGCAGGACGAGCTCATCAGCCTGGTGCACAGCCGCAGCGCCAAGTGCTTGGTCAACAGCCGCATCCAGTTCCTGGCCCCGTCCGATCGGGTGGACTACATGTCGATGATGGACAACGATTTCCCCGACAAGGGCGTGGACAAGCCCTGGGAGACCTCGGGCACCTTCAACCACTCCTGGGCCTATCACCAGCTCGATTTTGCGTGGAAGTCCACCGAGGAGCTTCTGAAGAACCTGATCGGCAATGCCGCGAACGGCGGAAACTACCAGCTCAACGTCGGTCCGAAGGGCGATGGTCGCTTCCAGCCGGCGGTGATCAAGCGGCTGCGTGAGTTGGGCACGTGGCTGGCGGTGAACGGCGAATCGGTCTACGGCACGGCGCGCAGCCCGCTCGGGAAGCCGGGGTGGGGGCGGATCACGACGCGTGTGCTGGAGAACGGGCTGACGCGGCTCTACCTACACCTGTGGACGATCACGCCGGGCACCGCCTTGCGACTGGAAGGGGTGCCGGGAACCGCCGTCGCGGCCAAGGTGCTCGAGACCGGCCAGCCCGTGCACGTGCAGCCCGGCGCCGGCGAGCTATGGCTGCAGTTGCCCACGGAACTACGCGGCCTGCAACTGCCGGTGATCGCCGTGGACTGCAGGACGCCTGCGTGACGCACCCCCTCCGATGAGCCCGGGGCGGGGCAACGTGAGCCGTGCATCACGGGCAGCAGCGCAGATCGTTTGACGCATGGTCGCGCCTGTAGTATATTTCCCGTAACGATACGGTACAAATCGGAAAGGAACGGCCATGCGTGTCGGACACATCTGTTGCATTGGATTGACCGTGCTTGCCGCCGGTGCGCCGTTTCAGGCGCACGCCCTGGTGGTTTCCAACTACAGCGACGCGGTCTACTGCCGCTTTGAGTCGGAAGCGGCCTACCTGAATATGTGGTCGCAGACGCCGGCGCCCAATACCAATGCGGTCTTTATCGGGCGCGGGCTTGACTGGTCCGGTGTCGGCTTTGACCCCTGGAATCTGCAGACCGCCAATGCGATGATCAGCCCCATGCACACGGTCTCGGCGGCGCACCATATCCTGGGCTCCATGTGGACCCTGCCGCCCTCCGGTGCTCGCAACCTCAGCCAGTTCACCCGGCAATCGGGCCTCATCCCCTGGCAAGGCGATCTCTTGATCCGGACCATCCGGCAGGCGATTCCACGGTCCGCCGGGGTCACCTACTACCCGCTGTTGGACCTCGGCCATTACACCAACCTGCATAACCGGCTGATGTATGTGTATGGCTGGCATGCGAAAGTGGCAACCAATCTCCTATGGGTTGGCCGGGCCCGTACGACCGAAGAACTGAATCCAACCGTTGGCGGTCCCTACGGTCGCGGCCAACAACGGCACGAATTTTTTTGGACGCTTGGCTGGTTTCAGGGATTCGGCATCGGAAATATCCAGGGTGGGGATTCGAGCAGCCCGAATTTCGTCCCGTTCGTGGATCCACTGACCGGATCCAATCTGTTGGCAGTCCTCGGCGCGACCAGGGGCGGCGGCAACCCTCTGTTGCAAGGATACGAGAGGTATGTCAACGCCTTCATGGCGGAGGACGGGTATTCCCTGCACTGGGTGGCGCCGACGAACCAGGCCTGGACCGGGGGCGCGGGCAGCGATTACGGTGCGAATGGCAGCTGGTCCTCAGCGGCGCCCGGCGACCGCGACACGGTGATGTTCGACGGTTCGGCCACCACGCGGCTGGTGGATCTCAACGGCAACCGGTCGTTGAACGGTATGCTCTTCAAAGCCGGTGGCGGTGGGTTCACCTTCAGCAACGGCACGCTGGCGCTGGATCGCGTGGGCATCGTCAACGCGGACACCAATCGCCAGGTGTTCCACTGCAACCTGACCACCAGCACCAATTCATATCCGCGCGACTGGAGCGGTGGGTCGGGATTCGAACTGGGGTTAACAGAATCCGAGCAGCCGGTACGATATCTATACCCGCTGAACTGGAACGGTGGGCCGGGAGGGATCCAGGTGAGTGGCAACGTGGATAACCGCGGCCAGTTGCTGTACGTGGAGGGAGCGGGCTCGAACATGATCGACGGGGTCATTTCCGGTGCCGGCGGCCTCGCCAAGGATGGAGCGGGGCAACTGGTACTCGGGGGAGCCAACACCTTCAGCGGCAGCATGTTCGTGCATGACGGCACCCTGATCCTGAATCATCCCATGGCCCTCTCGAATGCGAGTGCCCTGGTGATGCAGAATGCTGCCACTGTCGTTCCCGCAGTCGGCGGGCTGACGCTGGCGAGCGGCCGGAGTCTTAAGGGCAACGGCACCATCGACGGCGATCTGACGCTTGCCCCCGGCGCGACCGTTCGCGTCAGCGGGGGCTATGGGGTCAAGGACATGATCACGGTTGCCGGCTCGCTGATCCTGAACAGCAACACGCTGTACATGGTGGCGCCGCAGGTTCTGGAGACGAACTACCTGGTCATGACTATCACCGGCACTCTCTCGGGGAGTTTCAACACCACGCCGGCTTGGGAAGGACCGGCTCCCGAAAACGGGGCCACGTTCACCGTCGTGACGGACCCTGCCGCCAAGACGGTGCGTCTGATCGGCGCGCTGTCACGGGTCAGGGGGGCAAACCGGACCTGGGACGGATCGACGGACATGACGTGGTCCCAGACGGACAGCACCAGTTGGAGCGGCGCGATCTACAGCAACGGCGACGAAACCGTGTTTGGCGGATTGGGCACAGGCACGGTGACCATTGCCGCCGGCGGTGTGAGCCCGGGAAGCATCGCCATCAAGCAGAGCGGCTACACCTTCATGATCGGTGAGGACAATGCGTTGGGAACAGCCAACCCGCTCGAGCGCGGCCTGATCACGTCCGAGTACGTGAAGCACTCCACCTACGCCAGCACGCTCGGCCCCGAAGTGATACTCGGCAACGATTTTGCGTCGCCGGTGGGCGGGAATGCCCTGAACTTCGTCGGTGGCGATTTCCGGCTGACCGGCACCGTAAAGGGAGGCCTCAACGGGGGCGGCAATATCAGCCCCGGCCCCGGCCGCAAAGTCACGCTGGAGAACGGCGTTTCCGGGATTGCAACCGAGGCGTTCAGCATTGCGCCGGCCGCCGGCGGCGGCACGGTGCGGATCAATGGGGCCAGCATGGCCTACCTGGCCAGCGCGTATGCCGACGTGACCATCCAGATCGGCGCGGACAACGCCCTTGGAGGCGCAGCGGCCGCCGGCACGCGATTGGCGGATGTCAGGGGGTATACGAAGCTTGAGGCTGTCGGCGGCCCCCGGACGCTGAGCAACAATTTCGGCAACCGGGGCATGAGCGTGATCGGCACTCATGACCTGACGCTCAACGGGTACTTCGGCGTCAACGAAGGCCGGTACCACGTGACCAAGTTGGGGACGGCGACGCTGATCCTCGGCGGCGACAACGTGGCCGGTGGCTGGGCTCAGACGATCAAGGTTTGTGAAGGCGTGGTCCGGCTCGCGCACCCCAACGCGCGGGGCGCGTGCGGCGTCCAGTTCTCCGGCGGCGTGCTCGAACTCGGCGCCGGTGACTTCACGCTGGCGACCAGCATCTCGCCCCAGTCCAGTGCGTCGGTGGGTTGGGTCACGGACGGTGCCTATGGCGGCAGCGGCGGCTTCAGTGCCTACGGCGCCAACCGCAGCGTGAATCTCGGTGGCGCTGGCGCGCCGGTCACATGGGGCGCGGGCGGGTTCGTTCCTGCCGGTCAGGCCCTGATCTTCGGATCGACGAAATCCGACGCCGCTCTCGATTTCCGGAACCCAATCGACCTGGGCGGCGCAGTGCGGACGATCCGGGTGGACGACAACCCGAACTCGAGCGCCGACCGGGCGGTGCTTTCAGGCGTGCTTTCGGGGACGACCGGCAACGGCCTCGCCAAGACCGGGGTGGGGCTTCTGCTGCTCAACGCCACGAATACCTATTCCGGCAGCACCACCGTCACCGCGGGTTCACTGGGTGGCACCGGCAGCTTGGCCGGGGGGCTCGTGTTCGAGTCCGCGGCGGCCTATCACGCCGATCTCGGCGCGTCGGCGGCCGCCACGGAGAAGCTGACGGTTGGCGGCTCGCTGACGCTGAATGACAACACGCTCATGGTTCAGGGCCCGGCGGTTCTGGATACCGGGGTGGACTACGTGGTGATGGCGGTCGCCGGGACAGTTTCGGGCAGCTTCTATCCCACCCCGACCTGGGTTGGGCCCGTCCCCGAGCACGGAACGAACTTCATCGTCGTCACGGATGCCGGGGCGAAACAGGTGCGGCTCCACTACGCCCCGGGCGGGCCGATGGTCGTGCGCGTGACCTTCGATGCGCAGGGAGGCGCGGCGCTGAGTCCCGTGGCGACGTTCCGCGCGCTCGGTTCCGCATATGGCAGCCTGGCGACCACGACCCGTGCGGGGCATACGTTCGCGGGCTGGTGGACCGCCGCCGACGGCGGTACGGAGGTCACCGCCGCCACGACGGTCAGCGCCGCCCTCGATCACACCCTCTACGCCCGGTGGACACCCCACACCTATACGGTAACCTACGTCGCCAACGGCGCCACCTCGGGCGCCGCGCCCGCGCCGCAGGTGAAGACCCATGGGGTCAGTGTGCCGGCGGAAACGAATTACGGCGATCTCGCCAAAACTGGCTACACCTTCACCGGGTGGAATACGGCCGCGAACGGATCCGGCACCGACTATCCGGTCGGTCGCCTGTATGCGGTCGATGCCAACGTGACGCTTTACGCCAAGTGGACGCCCCTGACTTTTGCGGTGACCTACAACGCCAACGGCGCCACATCGGGCACGGTGCCGGCGGCGCAGGTGAAGACTTACGGGGTGGCGCTGACCCTGGCGGCGAACCCCGGCGTGCTCACCAAGCCCGGCGCGGTCTTCGGGGGGTGGAGCACGACCGCCGACGGAACGGGCACGTACTACGCGGCTGGCGCAACCTACAGTGCCGAAGCGGCTGTGACCCTCTACGTCAAGTGGATGGACGCCACCATCACCCTGGACAATGGCGCGGGAGCGTTGGCACGGTCCCGATCGGCTTGGCTGCAGGGGAATCTCGTGATCAGCACCGGTTCGACGGCGGCGGCGCGCATCTACTGGGGGCCGACGGATGGCGGCACGGCCATGCCCGCCTGGAGCAGTCTGGTCGACTTGGGCGTGCTCCCGGCGGGACCATTTTCCAACCGCGTGCAAGGACTGACGCCAAACACGACGTACTACTACCGCTGCTACGCCACGAACACGGCCGTGGACGCGTGGGCGGCGCCCTCGACGAACTTCACGACGCTCCCGGACGAACCGATGCTGGCCAGCGCGTCGGCGGGGGCGCCCGCGTCGGCGTTCTCCTTTTCATGGGATGGCGAAACGGGGCGCACGTACTCGGCGCAGTATTCGACGAATCTGCTGAACACGAACGGTTGGATCGCCCTGGACCCCTACACGAACCTGCCCGGGGGGGATGGTGTGATGAACGCGTCGGATACCAACGCCGGCAGGTACGCGTCCCGATTCTATCGCGCACAGGTGAGCATTCGCGACTACCTGTGCGTGGACCTCTCGGGCGGAACGGGGGCGGTGTCCTATCCGGTGACCTATTATGATACGGTTGACGATGTTCCCGGTGGCCCCAACAGCCCCGCCTATAAGACGACCCACCTGTTGCTGCGCCTGATCCCCCAAGGCCGCTTCATCATGGGGAGCCCCTTGAATGAGCTGGGGCGTGCTCCCGGCGAAACGCAGCACGCCGTGACACTGACCCGCGACTTCTATATGGGCGTCTTCGAAGTGACGCAGCGACAGTGGGAACTGGTGATGGGCAACCGGCCCAGCGCCTTCACCAACACGGACTACTATGCCAGCCGTCCGGTGGAGAAGGTGAGCTACTACGACATCCGCGAGAACCCGGACAACAGCGACGATCCGGCGGTGAACTGGCCGTCGAACAGTACGGTGAATGCCGCCTCGTTCATGGGCAAGTTGCGGACGAAGACGGGGATTGCGACCTTCGACCTGCCGACGGAGTCGCAATGGGAACACGCCTGTCGTGCGAACACCGTGACGGCGTTGAACAGCGGCCAGAACCTGACGACGGATGGCACCAACAGTTGCCCGAACATGACCGCGGTGGGGCGGTATTGGCACAACGGCGGTTCGGACAGCAGCCGGGGTGGCGCGCCGACGGGGGGCACGGCGCATGTCGGCGCTTACCTGCCAAGTGCCTGGGGCCTCTACGACATGCACGGCAATGTGGGCGAGTGGTGCCTGGATCGGTACGGAACCTACCCGGATACAGTGACCGACCCGCGCGGCCCGGCAACAGGCGACGGGGACCGCATCTTCCGGGGCGGCTACTGGTCCAAACACGCGTACTACTGTCGCTCCGCGGCCCGCGACACATTCATGCCGGAATTCCGCTCCTTCTACTTCGGGTTCCGGGCGTGCGCCGCGCTGCCCCTTTCGGGCCAACCGTGAGCAGGAGCGCGTGAATGATTCCTGCCATTCTGCACATTGCCGTCGACGGCAAGGACGGCCACGCGGGATCTGAAGCGCAGCCGCTGGCCAGCCTCGGTGCCGCGCGTGATCGCCTGCGCGACCTGCGTCGGGCCGGACGTCTTCCGGCGAACGGGGCGGTAGTTACGTTGCATGCCGGGACGTACCGGCTCGACCAGACCTTCGCACTCGAAGCCGCGGATAGCGGCACGGCTGAAGCCCCGGTCACCTTCCGGGCCGCACCCGGAGAGGCCGTCACCTTGACGGGCGGCCTGGCCCTGCCGCCGCCGACGCTGACGCCGGTTGCCGACGCGCGCATCCTGGCCCGCCTGCCCGAAGCCGCCCGCGAGCATGTCCGCATGATCGATCTCGCGGCACTGGGCATCGCCGTGCCTTCCGTGCCCTGTGCGCCAGAGTTGACCTTCCGCGGCGTCCCCATGACCCTGGCCCGCTGGCCCAACAATGGCTACGCCCGACTCGCCGGCCCGCCGGAAGTCTTTCATCCCGACGGTACCTCGCGGCCGGCGACATCCGCCGACGGATTCCGCTACGACGGCGACCGCCCGCGAGGCTGGCACACCCCAAATGACGCGTGGGTTCATGTCTGGGGTAACTCGTGGTACACGGATCGCCTTAGGATCGACCACATCGATCGCGACCGCAGACAGATCACGACCGATCCCCCCAATGGCAGCCGGTATGGGTACCCGAAGGGCGGGCGGTACTTCTGTTTCAACATCCTGGAGGAGCTCGACGAACCGGGCGAGTACTACCTCGACCGCGCAGGTGGGCGGCTCTACCTCTGGCCGCCTGCCCCCGCGTGCGATGGCGATCTGTGGCTGTCGTTGCTCGAAGCGCCGCTGGTTGCGCTCAACGGCGTTACGCATGTGCGCTTCGAGGACCTGGCGCTGCGGCAAGGCCGTGGCGATGGCCTGGTCGTGCGCGGAGGCGCCGACGTTGCCGTGACCGGCTGCCTGGTCTCCGACTTTGGTGGCTCGGGCATTGTCGTGGAGGGCGGCCGCCGGCACGCCGTGCGCGGCTGTGAAGTCCGTCACGTCGGACACAGCGGCATCGCGCTCAGCGGGGGGGATCGCCTCACCCTCGAACGCGCCGAACACGTGGCCGAGGGCAACCATGTTCACCACTTCGCCTTGTGGACCTACTGCTACCAACCCGGCGTCTTGGTCGGTGGCGGATGCTATGAATCGTTGCTCGGCTCGGTCGGCATCCGCATTGCCCACAACCGCATCCACGATGGCCCGCATAACGGGATTCTCTACTGGGGCAACGACCTCGAGATCGCGTACAACGACATCTATCGCGTGGTGATGGAGAGCACCGACGCCGGTGCGATCTACACCGGACGCGATTTTGCCAGGCGCGGCTCCGTCATCCGCCACAACTACATTCATCACAACGGCGCGGGCGGCCCCTTCGGCACCATGGGCGTGTACCTGGACGATTGCGCCGGCGGCGAGCAGATCGTGGGCAACATCCTGCAGGGGCTCAAGCAGGCCGTCTACATGGGCGGTGGCACCGACACCGTCTGCGAGAACAACCTCTTCATCGACTGCGATCCGGCCGTCCATCTCGACATGCGCGGCATGGGGGACCAGGGGATCGTGAAAGACCGCTTCTACGAGGTCAAGGCGCACCAACCGCCCTATGTCGATCGCTACCCCGAACTCGTGAAGATTCACGCGCATTACGAGAAGGCTGAAGGCATCCCGCCGGATGGCACGCGCCTGTGCCGCAACATCGCGGCGGGCGACGGCGAACTCTGGTCCTACGCGTCGAGCAGCGTCGACCGGCAGTGTATTGCCGAGGAGCACAACCTCGTGGGCGTGCCCGCGAGCCAGATCGATCCCGGGCGAGGCGGCCTGATTGCGACGCTGGCCGACCGGGAGGGTGCGATCGGCTTCGAACGCATCCCGGTAGAACAGATCGGATTGGTGCGGGACGCAGCGCGGGAGATCGTGCCGCCGGTTGCCCTGCTGGACTACCGGCTGGTCGTCGAGACGCCATGGGCCTGGCGTGACAACGTGACAACCAATCCCGTCTTGCGCCTCGAGATCCGCAACCTCGGTGCCACGCGCGAGACGGGCGTGGCCGAGGTCTTTGTGTCACCCGCCGAGGATGCGCGTATCGAGGGCGGGTCACGCCTGGCCTTCGATCTTCCTCCGGGAGCGTCCGTTCGCTCAGTGCCGCTGGCCCTTGGTCCCGACGCGCGGGCAACGCACATGGAGGTCGGTGTTCGTCGTCCGGACACTGTCGATCCGCTGTCCTGGCATTGGCTCTACTTGCAGCATAGCGTCACCGCGCATCGCTTGGGGCCGCTGGACACACCGGCGCAGGCGTTCGCGGCCCTGGAGGCGACGGCGCCCCTCCGCACCGCCGCGTGGGATGGCAGCCGCGGCGACGTGCGCATGGGCCTGACCGACACCGCCCTCGCCATCACCTTTGACCTGCTGGACAGCGACCTGCAGCCGCGCCTGGACGACGGCTGGTGGTTGGAGTCCTGTGTCGAGCTCTTTGGCTTCGGACCGGGCCATCCGGTGACCGAGCAGCTTGGACTGGTTCCTGCCGGCGAGGATTCGCCCGCCCGGGTGCTCTGGTTCCACGATGGCATCCGTCAGGCCGAGGCACCGGGTGCGTTGGTGGCATGCGTGCGCCTGGCGAACGGCTACCGCATGACGGCGCTGATCCCCGACCGTTTGCTGGGGTGGGACCGAACCCGGGCCGACCCGACCTTGGAGATGTCCATCAACAGCAGGCCGGACTCCAACAAACCGCGTGAGCGCATCCGGGTTTTTGGTGTTGAGATCTGGCAAAACGAACGCCACCGTTTTGCGAGACTGTGCCGCGATCGAACGGCCGCCTTGCGTGGAGGAGTGGCGTGAGCCGCATGTGCCGCCTATTGCTGTTGGCCGTCCTGATTGCGCTGCCCTTACTGGGGGCTGCGGCCGCGCCGACCGTAAATCCGGCGGCGCATCCGGCCGCACTCACGGCTGTTGACGGTTCCACCACCAATGGCCCGCCGGCCGCGACGCCATCGCTCCAGGCCCTGGAAGCCCAGCACGAACTGGAGCAGATGCAGCAGTGGTGGGACCGGAACTCGGTCTGGTTTATCCGCGGCGGGGTCGTTGCCGGCATCGTGGTGCTGATCTACCTGTGCGTCGGACTCTACCGATGGATCTACCGAACACCAGCCGCCGACTTCAAGTGCGGTACGCTTATCTACTCCAAGAAGGGCTTGGTCCTGCTCTTTGCCTGGTTGCTCTGGGGCAGTTTCTGCTTCACGCTGATGGAGACCATTGCCAGCAGTGTCATGCCCTGGAAGTTCAGGTCCCTGAACGCTTCCAACACAACCACCAGCCTCATCATGACGAGCCTGCCGGCTTTCTTTAATTTCTTCGTCACCCCGTCCATCAGCATCTGGAGCGATCGCATTCGCACACGTTGGGGGCGGCGACTGCCGTTCATCCTGACCACGATGCCATTCTTGGCGGCATCCCTGGTGCTGATCGCCTATTCCGACTCCATCGGCATCTGGATTCATGGCCATCTGGCAACCGGTTCGGCGATCGATCAGGCCAAGGTTGCCATCATGGTGCTGGCCGTGTGCGCCGGGGTCTTCGACCTGTTCAACATGTTCGTCTCGACGGTGTACTGGTACCTGTTCAACGACGTGGTGCCCCCGCAGATGATGGGGCGGTTCATGGGGTACTTCCAGCTGGTCAGCACCATCACGGTCGCCTTCTACAACTTCTTCCTCTTCCAGCACGCCATGTCCCATATGCGCGAGCTCTACCTGATCGCGGCGGGCGTCTACCTCGTAGGCTTTGGCGCGATGTGCTTCCGCGTCAAGGAAGGCGACTATCCACCGCCCGAGGACGCGGGGCCCAGGACGTCCTTTCGCCAAAAGGCCAAGCATGTGCTGGAGAGCCTCAGCATCTCCCACTACCTGTATTGGACCATGGAGGGGACGCTCAACTGTCTGGCCGGAAGCCTCTACCCGTTCACCGGGTTCCTGACCCTGTCCCTGGTGCTGACCATGACCAACATCGGCGTCCTCTCCGGCATCAACGCGATCATCACGCCCATTTTTCTGCTTTTCGTGGGGGCCTTGGTGGATCGCTGGCATTCCGTGCGCGTCTATGGCTACCTGGGGTTGTACGGGATCTTCTTCTGTCTGAGCGGGACCATCTGGCTGTTCGTGGAACACCCCAGTCCGATTGTCTACATGATCACCGCCGTGATTGGGGGCGTCTTTGCGGCGCCGGCGGGGGCCATGGCGGGCGTCGCCGGGCTGCCGCGTGTTTTTGCCCTCCTGCCGCGCGACAAGTTCGGTCAGTACAACGGCGCCATGTGCATGATCCGGGCGGTCGGGATCTTCCTGGGCGGCATCCTGGCCGGCATGTACCTGGACTGGATCAAGAGCGTCGTGCCGGCGCGTGCCGAAGACCCCAACTGGGTTTACCGGTACATGTTTCCGTACAGCGCTTTCTTCGGCATTCTCGCGAGCTTCTGCAGCTACAAGGTGTATCGCGGCTGGAAGCGCCTTGGCGGCGACAAGTCCTATGTGCCTCCCGTTCACCAATTCCGGTTGCGCCAGCTACCCCCGCATCCGGATGTCGATGGCGCGATCAACTGGCGGCTCTTGTCGTTCGTGGGGCTCACCTTCACGGGAACGCTGATCGGTTCCGTGATCTGGATCGCCTACTACCTCTGGTGGAGCCCGAATCCGCGGTATGCCCTGTACTTCGCCCTCGCGCTCGGAGGCAACGTCCTGATGTTCCTGGCTTATCTGCGATTCGTGAAATTCATGGAACGGCCCTGACCTGAATGCCGGGACAGCACCCCACAATGGTCCCTGGATCACCGCGTTGGCAAAATCAAATGGAAGGGAGATGAGATGATGGCCGGACTACCGTTGATTGTGCTTTGGGTTGCCTTGTTGGTTTTCGGAATCGGCTTCTTCATCCGGGCCGCAGTGCACTTCGGCACGGAGAAGAAGCAGAAGGACGAGATCATCGCGGTGCTGAAGGAGATTCGTGATGCCCTGAAGAAGGGCTGACATCGACAAGGGGGTGACCCACCGTGCATAAACCGTTTGGATATTTCGACGATGCGGCGCGCGAGTACGTGATCACCGATCCGTTGCCGCCGCAGCCTTGGATCAACTACCTCGGCAACACGCGGCTGTCGGCCTTTATCAGCCAGCAGGCGGGAGGATTGGTTTGGCACATGGAGCCGCAGAACCGGCGGCTGACGCGCTATCATTGGTTGCCTGCGCCACAGGACCGGCCGGGTTTCTATCTGTACGTCCGCGACCGCGCCACCGGCGATCTGTGGAACCCGCACTTCGCGCCCACCTGCCAACCGCTGGAACACTATGAATGCCGGCATGGGTTGGGATACTCGCAGTTCACGGCTGAGCACGGCGGGGTCCGCGTCAGCGTGCGTTACTTCATCCCGCCGGGCGACGACGTGATGGTTTGGGATGTCACGGTCTGGAACACGGGAGCCGACGCGAAATCCCTCACGCTGGCCAGCTATGTCGAGTTCGGCATTCTCGAATTCATGCGCGAGATGTTCTGGTGCTACCTCAAGAACCACATCGGGTTCACCTTTGATCGCTCCGAGAACTGGATCCAGTACGATTACCACGCGTTCGAGGCTCCGTTCACCCCGGCCATCTTCATGTCCTGCACCCGCCCCGTGGACGGGTTCGAGTGCTCGCGCGAGGCGTTTTGCGGCCGGGGTGGCTCGCTGGAGCGGCCAGCCCTCGCGATGGGAGGATCGGAACTGCCCGCAGGCGGGCACGGGTGCGGCACGCTGGGAGTCAACCTGGAACTTGCCCCCGGAAGTCGTGAACGCTTCGCCTTTCTCCTGGGTGTGGCCCCGGACTGGGATCGGGCCAGGGCCCTGAGGCGTGAGTTTGTCGCCGTCGAAGCCGTGGACCGAGCCTTTGCCGAACTCGGCGGGTACTGGGGGCGCAAGACGCGGGTCTTCCAGGTGAACAGCGGGGACGCGCATTTCGACCGCATGGTCAACACTTGGGCCCCCCTGAACTGCCAGGTCACGCTCGAGCGCACCCGGGATCTGTCCACCGATCACATCGGCGTGGATGGCATGCGCTTCCGCGACACCATGCAGGACGCATTGGCCGTGGCGACCTTTGATCCCGACCTCGCGCGGGAACGGATCAGGCTCATCCTCGCCTCGCAGTCCCGTGACGGAAGCGGCAACTTCGCCTTCTACCCCTTCGCGCCGAAACTCAAGGTCAACCTGGAGCCGCTGCGTTGCGACAACACCGTCTGGCCCATCATGACGATCGCCAACCTGGTCAACGAGACGGGAGATCTGGCGTTCTTCGGGGAACGTATTCCCTTCCGTGATGGCGGCGATGCCACCGTGTACGCGCACGTGCGCCTCGGCCTGGAGCTGATCTGGAATCGCCGCGGGCCGCGCGGTTTGCCAACCCTCTTCGACGCCGACTGGAACGACGGACTAGCCGTGTTCCGCGACCCCAAAGCCGAAAGTGTGATGCTGGGCATGCAACTCGTCTATGCGGCCAAGCTCCTCCGCGAGTTCGCAGACCGGCTCGGTCATGTGGGGGATGTGGCTTGGTGTGATCACGTGGCGGGTGAGTTGACCGCCATCTTGAACTCCGACACCGTCTGGGACGGGGGCTGGTACCGCAGGCTGCTGCTTTCGAACGGTCAAGCCGTCGGCACCGCCGCGCGGCCCCAGGGCCAAATCTATCTTGAACCGCAGGCCTGGTCCGTGATGAGCGGCGTCGGTGACTTCGAGCAGCGCGGGCGGCGGGCGATGGACGCCGTGCACGAGCGCCTGAACACGCCCCGGGGGCTCATGATCTGCACGCCTCCCTATACCGGCATTCCCACCCCGGCCGATCCACTCGTGGGCAATGCGCCCGGCACGGGTGAGAACGGCAGCATCTTCTGCCACGCCAACACGTGGGCGGTCATCGCCGAGTGCCTGCTCGGCCGCGGCGACCGGGCGGGGGAGTACTTCCGCAAGCTGCTGCCTTCCGTGGCAGCAGAAGAGGTTGGGCAGGACCACTGGGGCCGCGAACCCTACGTGTTCACCTCGACCGTCATGGGCCCGGCGCAAGGGAAGGACTTCGGCAAGGCCGGCATCAGTTGGCTCACCGGCACGGCCAGTTGGGCCTACATCGCGGCGACGCAATATCTGCTGGGCATCCGGCCGACCCTCGACGATCTGCAGGTGCGGCCCTGCCTGCCGCCAGGGTGGGGTTCCGTGCGCGTAACCCGCCGATTCCGGGGGAAGGCCTACCGGATTGACATCGCGCAGGGACGGTCCACCTGCGTTCCACAATCAGACCGTGCGGAGGATCAACCCCAATGAAACCTCGTGACCGGATTGCCGCCGCCATGAAACTCCAGACGCCGGACCGTGTGCCCTACTGGTGCCAACTGAGCACGGAGCACATATATCGGAACACACTGCCGGAGCATCAGTCGGGTCCCGAGACGATCGAGCAACACGTCGAATGTGAGTGCGCGATGGCGCGGCGGTACGGTTTTGACGCCATGCTGCTTCACTATTCGGGAGGGGTCAAGAATCAGCGTCTGGATGTCGCGCCGCCGCCTGCGGCAGAGGAACAACGCGTGGCATTTGAAGCCGTTGATCCGGAAAAATGGATTCGTCATCGCAAGCGCGCTACCGCCGATGAGATGGTTCCAGCGTTGCTGGCACGGCAGATTCTCGGGGAGGACTTGCATATCGGGGGTTGGGTGCCGGATGCCTTCAACTGCGCGCTGAATTGGTGCGGCGGCGTGGAACCGGGGATGCTGGCCCTGATCGACGATCCGCAGCGCTTCCTGGCGCTGGTGAACTACTTCTGCCAGGATGTCATTGACTGCGCGCTGGACCAGATTCTCGTTGGTGGGATGGAAAGCATTCACATTTCTAGTCCCTTTGCCGGCTCGACATTCATCTCGAGACCCATGTACGCACAGTTCGTTTTGGAGCCCATGAAGCGGCTGGTGGCGGCGATCGAGCCCACGCCCGCCTACTCCTACATTCACAACTGTGGATTCCTTGACGACCGCCTCGAACTGCTCGCCGACAGCGGCGCGGATGGGATTGAATGCATGGATCCGCCACCCCTGGGAGATGTGGAGCTTGCCGACGCCAAACGCCGAATCGGGAGTCGCGTTTTCCTCAAGGGAAACCTGGATTCGGTAAACGTCCTGTTGCGCGGAAGGGACGAAGCGGTGGAGCGCGCCGTCCGGTCGTGTCTCAGTGCCGGTATGCCACGCGGCGGATACATACTAAGCACAGCCTGCTCGACCGCCCGCGATGTTCCCCCGGAACGCATGCTGCGCATCCGGGAGTTGGTCGAGATCTACGGTCAATATGAGGCATCCGCCCATGCGCCGGATAGGTGCGCCCATCATGATGTCACCATCTCCTGAATCAAGCCCGACGGGCTGTGACCCGTTGGCGAGCACCGCCAATGTGATCACGTCCGGGCGGGCGCGGTTCACGCTGTTGACCGACCACATGCTGCGGATCGAGTGGGCGGAGGATGGGCGGTTCGAGGATCGTGCTACGTTGGCCGCCGTGCATCGCGCGCTGCCCGACGTTCCACACAAGCTGCGACGCACCGGGGGATGGCTGGTCGTGGCCACCCGCGGGTTCACGCTGGAATATTGCGAGGATGGCCGCCCGTTTTCAAAGAAGAACCTGCGCGCCCGTTTTCGGTTGAATGGCAACGAGGTGGTGTGGACGCCCGGCCTGCGCGACCGTGACAACCTGGGCGCGACGCTCCGCACGCTGGACCAGATCAAAGGCCGCAAGCGCCCGGAGATGAAGGAAACGCAACCCGGCCAGTGGGAAGCCACCGGACGCTGGATTCCGGTCGACCTGGGGAACGGGTTCCTCTCCCGCAGCGGCTGGGCACTGGTGGACGACAGCACCAACGTCGTGCTGGACGGCACGACGCAGTGGGTGGCGACGCGCACGAAGGGGCGGCGGTGCGACTGGTATCTGCTGATGCACGGGCACGACTATCTGTCCGCCCTGCGCGAGGCCGCCCTGGTGTTCGGCCGTCAACCGCTGCCGCCGCGCTATGCCTTTGGCTACTGGTGGAGCCGCTATTGGGCCTATACCGACCGCGAGCTGGAGACTCTGGTCGGGCAGTTCGACGCGCACCGCGTTCCCCTGGATGTCATGGTTCTGGACATGGACTGGCACAAGGAGGGCTGGACCGGCTACACGTGGGACCGTCGCTATTTCCCCGACCCCGACGATTTCCTGGCCTGGCTCAAGGCGCGGGATCTCAAGATCACGCTGAACCTGCATCCGGCCGATGGGGTGTCCAAGGTGGAGGAATCCTTCCCCGCCATGGCCCGCGCCATGGGGCAGGATGCCCGCAAGACCGACCGCATCCCGCTGGACCTGACCAACCCGATATTCGTGGATGCCTACTTCCGGATCCTCCACCATCCGATGGAGCAGAAGGGGGTTGATTTCTGGTGGATGGACTGGCAGCAGGGCCAGAAGACCTCCATGCCGGGGCTCGACCCGCTCCCGTGGATCAACCACCTGCACTGGCGGGACATGGAAACCAACCCGCGCCGGCGGGGACAGCGGCCGCTCATCTTCAGCCGCTTCGGCGGCGTGGGCGCGGGCCGCTATTGTGTGGGGTTCTCCGGCGACACCCATTCGGTGTGGGAGTCGCTCCAATTTCAGCCCTGCTTCACGGCAACGGCCAGCAACGTGCTGTATGGTTACTGGAGTCACGACATCGGCGGGCACATGCCCGGGGAGATCGACCCGGAACTCTACACCCGCTGGCTGCAGTTCGGCATCTTTTCACCCATCGTGCGCACGCACACCACAAAGAATCCCAAAGCCGAACGGCGGGTCTGGGCCTATCCCGATCCGTACGGGGCGATCATGGCCGACGCGCTGCGATGGCGCTACGAACTGGTGCCTTACATCTATACCGAGGCGCGCGCGGGTTACGACAGCGGCGTGGGCCTCTGCCGCCCGTTGTACTACGAGTGGCCGGAGCTTGACGCCGCGTACCGGGCGCGCGACCAGTACCAGTTCGGCCGTAACATGCTGGTGGCGCCGGTCCTCAAGCCGGCCAACCCGGACAACGAACTGGCCGAGTTGACGCTGTGGCTGCCGCCCGGCCGGTGGTTCGATACCGCGCGCGGGTGTTTCGAGCGGGGCGGCCGCTCCATTCGCCGCGGCTACCTTGCCTCGGAGATCCCGATGTTCGTAAGGCCCGGCACCGTCATTCCGGGACAGCGCGCCTGCACGCGGCTTACCGCCCGGAGCGGGCGCGACCTGGTGGTCACGGCCTATCCCGGAGGTGCCGGCCGCTACCGCTTGTATGAAGATGACGGCGTGAGTCAGGACTACCAGCGTGATCAGTGCGCCTGGATCCTCCTGGAACAGCGGGTTCATCGGGGGCGACGAACCGTCACGGTGGGGCGGGCGCAAGGACGCTATCAGGGCTTTGAGCCAACACGCTCGCTGGAGCTGCGATTGCCCGCCACGGCGCCGCCGGCGGAAGTCCGGGCCGGCAGCCGACGTCTGAAGTGGACCCGTCGGGCAGGGCGCGACGGTTGGACATTTGATGGCCAGACCGCGACCGTCATTATCCGCGTCGCCGGGATTGACCTCCGGCGGATGACGACGATCTCCGTGCGGGAGGATGAAGACACTCCGCCTTCCCTCGCCTTGGGACTGAAAGGGTTGCTGGCGCGGCTGGCGCGGGTGAGCTACTACAACCGGCTGGCAACGTCGTGGCTCATCCTGGACGCCAAGGAGCGCCTCGGCGTCGATGCCGAGCAGGCAGGCAATCGGATATCCCGCCATCCCGCGACGCTGGGCGCGGAGCGGCGCCGCCTGCGCCGCCTGCTGCGGGAGTTGCCGGCCATGCTGCGGCGGCTCGCAAGGGCGACGAACGCATGGGCGCCGGAGCCCGATCCCCAGCGCCAGCTCTATTGCGATAAGGCATTGGCCCTGTTGAAGGCGATCGACCAGGAGCGCCGAACCCAGTACCTCAAGTTTAGCAATCGGCCAATTTAACACAGAGGAAATCAGGGAGATGCCATCTGAAACCATTATTGCTACGGCTAACATCTGTCAGGCGGCGGTTCCACTGATATCGCTACTCGCATATGTTCCTCAATGGGCCAAACTCCTGCGCACGAAGTCGAGCGCGTCAATCTCGACTCGATCATGGTGCGCCTGGACTGTTTCCGGTGCGTTCGCCATGTTCTACGCAGTCACGCAACTCCTTTTGAACGGGAGTGGATGGGCGCTGGTCGTATCCTCGTCCCTTGGGTTGGCCTTTGTCCTGTGTACCCTGTTCCTCGTCATCCGGTTTCGACACAGGTCTATTCAGGGAGGAAAAGAAGAAGACCAGACCGGCAGACAAAGGCCGAACAAAGCCTCGGAGCGTGCCACTTCGGAAACCGCGCCGGGCGCGGCTTCCTCAGCGCATCAAGGTTGACGTTGGGGGGATAACATGAAGAAGGTTGTTATTGGCGCAGTGGTGGTTGTTGGCGTCGCTTTGCTGATTGTGGGGTGCTCAAACAAGCGCCCCAAGGGTTCTGAGGGCATGACGACCACATCTCAGGCTGTTGTCGCGCCGTCCCCGAAGATCGATTCGCCTGAGTCGGCCCTGCGGTGTGCCGCAGAGTTCTTGGTCCAGCAGAGGGTCGATACTTCGGGTTTCGATATGTCGAAAGATGGAACGGTACGGAGGATGGAACTCCACGGAAGACCGGCATGGCGTGTTGAATGGAAGTTGAAGGGTATTGGAAGTAGTCGTGACACAGTTACGAAGGGGGGAGAGCTACTCGTGTTGGTGACGGATGAAGGCAAATGTCAACGGGCAGGCGGACAATAGACGCGTCCCAACCAGACCTCCGACCGCATTGCTCACCCTGGCGGTTTCGCATACGGTCAAGGTGAACGTTAGCTAGCGCGGAAGGCGGACGATCCGACGCGTGAGGAACGGATATGAACGTGGAACACGGGAAATGGTTTTCGGAAGCCCGGTACGGTCTGTTCATCCACTATGGACTCTACAGCCTGCTGGAACGGGCCGAGTGGGTCTGGAATCGCGAGGAGCTCCCGACGGCGGACTACGTGGCACTGGCGAACCGGTTCACCGCGGAGAAGTTTGATGCGGAGGCTTTGTGCGATCTCGCCGTGCGGGCCGGGATGCGGTATGTCGTGCTGACGACGATGCATCACGAGGGGTTCCGGCTCTATGACACCGCCTTGAGCGATTTCAACACCGTGAAGACAGCCGCCCGGCGCGACCTGGTGGCGGAAGTCGTGGTGGCGGCCCGCAAGCGCGGCCTGCGTATCGGGCTCTACCACAGTCTTAACAACTGGCATGACCAGCCGGACGCGGTGGCCGCACTGGAAGACAAGGTTGCGTACGCGACGTTCATGGATGCGACGTTTGGTCGACTCCGCGAACTGGTGACCACGTTCAACCCCATTGATGTGCTCTGGTACGACGGCTGGTGGCCGTTCAACGCCGAGGGCTGGCAGGCGGAGCGCATGAACGCCATGGTCCGCGAGATCCAGCCGCACATCCTGTTCAACGGGCGTAACGGGCTGGAGGGCGACTTTGCGACGCCCGAGGGCCATATGGGCTCGCCCAATCCGTGGCGGCCATGGGAAGCCTGCATGACCTTGAACAACAGTTGGGGCTTCCATAGGGGCGACCACGATTGGAAATCCCCCGGCCAGGTGGTGGATCTGTTGGCCGCGGCGGCACAAGGCTGCGGCAACCTCCTGCTCAATATCGGGCCGCGCGGCGATGGCTCCGTGCCGGAGGAATCCGTGCGCGTCCTGGAGACGGTCGGGGCCTGGCTGTCGCGATGTGGTGCCGAGGCCATCACTCACACCGAACGGTTCACGTTCGATCTGCAGCAGCGTGGCGAACACAGGGGCGACTGGTCATTCCACGGCCCCTTCACCGCGCGGGAGAACAACCTGTACTGGCTGGTCCGGCGCTGGCCGGGCGGCACGCTGACATTGGGCGGGCTGCAGGCGAAGGTGCGGGGTGTATCCCTGTTGGGCGGGTCCGGTCGTCCCGTTGCCTTCAAGCAGGAAGGAACACGCGTGACCTTGAGTGGCCTGCCCGATCTGCCGCCTGATCCCTTGTGTCCGGTGTTCAGAATGGCGTGCGACCGTCCTCCCTCCTTGTACCAATCTGGAGGACTGCGCATTCCCAAGGTTTCACATCCCCATTACGACCCCTGTCCATCAGACATCAAGCATTGATATATGATATGAGTTCATAGGAAGACACATGATCCGACCCTCTGACCACGTCCTGTTCCAAGGCGACTCGATCACCAACGCCTTCCGCAAGCCCGAGGAGGTCTGCAACGCCTACCAACTCGGATCCGGCTACGCGATGATTGTCGCGGCGCACCTGCTGTCCGCGCGACCGCGCGACAACCTGCGATTCACGAACCGTGGTGTCTGCGGCGACGGGATCGACGGATTGGCGAAACGCTGGCAGGTTGATTGCCTGGACCTGCGACCCGATATATTGAGCATCCTGGCCGGCGTCAACGATGCCGCCCCAACCCGCCCGGAGCCGGCCACCTCACTTGTGGAATACGAGCGGCGTTACCGCGAACTGCTGATCCGGACCCGTGCCGCCTTGCCGTCCGTGCGGCTGGTGCTATGCGAGCCGTTCGTGCTGCGTGTTGGCGACGTTCAGGAATGGGCCGTGGCGGACGTGGCCGCCCGCGCGGCCATCGTGCGCCAGTTGGCGGACGAGACCGAGGCGGTCCTCGTGCCGCTTCAATCGGTTTTCGCGGCGGCGTTGCAGGAAGCCCCGCGGCAGGATTGGGCCTTCGATGGCATCCACCCCACGGCCCAGGGGCATTGGCGCATCGCGCAGGCGTGGCTGGCGGCGATGGATCGCGTGCGATCGTCCGACGGCGTTCAGAGGCCGGCCTGAGCAAGGATCTCAGCCGACGATCGGCATGAGTTCGAGCGCCACCGCGGCGGTCCAGGCGAAGCCACCGCAGCGC
>CAZWQJ010000023.1:0-5237 GCA_964635825.1 uncultured Victivallales bacterium
GCCAGATCCAGGTCGCCGTATTCGCGGTGGTACATCAGCGAGCGCATGACATCCCCCACCGGCGCGCCGCCGCAGGCCCCCTCGCAGCGGTGCGTGCAGCCCGCGCAGTACATCGCCGCACTCGCGTCGGCATACTCCTGCATCCGCCGGCGATCGTCCGCCGTCAGCGCAATCTTGTCCAGTGCCGCCGCCACGTTCGCCTGCAGGATCGCCATGTTCGGCATCTGCGAGACGATCGACGCAATGCGCGCATCCTCCCAGACCGCCTTCAGGTTCGCCTGCTTGTCGGAGAACCCGCGCTCCAGGAAGCCCTGCGCCATCGCCGCTTCCGGCGCGGTTTCGCCTTTCTCCACGCGCCCGCCCTGCGTCTTCATCGCGATCAGCCCGATGCCGGCCGCCACGCACGCATCCACGGCCGCCTTCATCGCCTCGTCCTGCATCAGGCGGAAGTCGTACTTCACCGCGATGCCATCGATCCAACCCAGCCCGGCCGCATCCTTCAGGCACGCCGCCATGTTGGAGTGCGTACTGAAGCCGAACAGCTTGATCTTGCCCGCCGCTTTTTGGGCCTCCGCCCACGCCCGCACCTCATCCGTCAGCTCCGCGATGTTCTTCACCCCATGCGCAAAGTAGAGATCGATGTGGTCCGTCTTCATCCGCGCCAGCGAACGGTCAAGCATCTCGGTCAGCCCCGCGCCATCGCGCTTGCCGCCCTTGGTCACCAGGAACACGCGCTCGCGACTGCCCGGGTTGCGCTCGAAGTAGGTGCCGATTCCCTCCTCGCTGCGCCCCCCCTCATAGCCATTGGCCGTGTCCCAGTACGTCACGCCCATCGCCAACGCCTGGCGCATCACAATCTGGTTGTTCGGAATGTCGAACATGCCGCCGATGCCCAGCATGGAAATATCCATCCCGCTGCGCCCAAATGGCCGCTTCGGCATCTCGCCCGCCACGGCCGGCGCCACCGCCCCACCGGTGGCCGCATCCTGCGCGCTCGATACGCCGGCCATCCCCAGCACCGCCCCCGCCGCACCCACCGCCTTGATAAACGTCCGCCGATCCACTGCCGCACCTGTCTTCATCCTGCTCTCCTTGTGCTTACGACTTCCCGATCCGATGCGCCGGGTGCCGCGTCTCGTTCTCCGCCGTGACCCGAATCGCGCGCAGGCCGCTGACCGGGCATTCATGTTCACAAATTCCACAACCCACACAGCGCGCCGGATCCACCACCGGCCGCTGCAACCGAACCACGATCACGCCTACCGCTCCAGCCGCCGGCATCCCATCTCCCGCCCCCAAGTCCAGCGTGTCGCGCCCATTCCCCACAATCGTCCAGCGCCGCAGCCCCGCCGCATCGCTGAACCGATAATCCCCCGTCGCCCACCGCCCCGGTTCCCACCCCGCCCCCTCGCCCGCGCCCGTGCCCCTCCGAACTTGAACGTTGAGTGTTGAATGTTGAATGTTGGGCGTTCCCTCCTCCGCCTCCCCCATCTCCACCACCCGGCACTCCCCGTCGCGCACCGCCTCAAACGTCACGCTCGTCCCGATCGCCTTCGGCGTCACCGGGCACACCTCCTGGCACACGATACAAGGCGTACCCATCGCCCACGGCAGGCAGCGCCCGCGATCCACAAACGCCAGCCCCACCCGCACCGGGCCCGCCTCCGCCGACTCCCCGCGCCCGAGCTTCTCGTCCAGCGTCAACGGCCGGATCGCCGCCGTGGGACAGATATGTCCGCAGGCCGTGCAGTGCGGCGTGCACCCGCTCGACCCGATCCGGTAATTCAGCACCGGCGTCCACAGCCCCTCCAGCCCCGCCTGCAGCAACGCCGGCTGAATGATGTTCGTCGGGCAGATCTTCATACATTGCCCGCACTTGATGCAGCGCGTCAGAAAATCCGTTTCCGCCAACGCCCCAGGCGGCCGCAGCACGCCCGGTCGGAAGTTCGTTCCCGCCAGCGCGTCCAGCCGCAGCAACGGCGCCGCCGCCAGCCCGCCGCCCAACGCCAGCAACGCGCTGCGCCGCGTCACGCTCGGCCAGGGCATCTCCCCCGCCGCCGAGGGTATCGTCCCATAGCGCACCACCCCGTCGCGGCAGGACGGCACGCAGTTGAAGCACATCACGCATTCCGCCGTACGAATCGTCCCCAGCGGTTCGCACGCGCCTTCGCAGTCCTTTGCACAAAGCTTGCAGTCCGAACACGTGGCCGCCGTCTTGCCGATCCGCCAGATCGCGAACCGCCCAAGCACCGCCATCAGCGCTCCGGACGGACAGACAAACCGGCAATAGAAGCGGGGCACGACCAGATTCAGCAGCAGCGCCGCCAGTGCCACCGCCCCGATCAGCCACGCCCCCTCATACGCGCGCACGCCCGCCGCCGCCGGACGCCAGGCCGTATCGACCAACGCACCAACCGTCAGGTTCACCGAGCGCTGCAACAGCGGAATCGGATCCAGTAACCCCATCTGCAGCGACGAAGCAAAGCGCTCACCCCCGCCGCCGATCCGGTTCCAGAGCGCCATCCCGATGAACACCAGCAGCACATAATATTTGATACTCTGCGCACCGCGCGGCGCGTTCACCGCAATCCGCTTGCGCATCGGCATTACCCGCCGTCCCCACCAGCCGATCGCCTGATGCAGCGTCCCAAATGGGCAGATCCACCCGCAAAACACCCGCCCCAGCAGGATCGTCAGCACGATCGTCGCCAGCCCCCACAGCAGCCCCCGATAAACCGTCCCCGTGCTGATCAGCGTGCCGAACGCCACCAGTGGATCGAGCTGCAAAAACCAATTCACCGGCCAGCCCCGCCACTGCCACCCGCGCTCCCCCAGAATCGTCACCGCACAAAACCACAGGAACAACCCGAGGAAGAACACCTGACTGATCCGCCTGACCGTTACGATGCGCATGAAAATCCCCGGATTGGGAACCGCAGATAAACGCAGATTGACGCAGATGAGGAACAACGCGCGAGTCGCGAACGCATCTTCGCAATATCCCCATTCAGGGTCTTAACCCATCTGCGCGTGCCACGGCGTAGCGTCCTCGCGAAGCCGGGTTCATCAGCGTCCATCAGCGGTTCCATCCTCTTCTCACGCCAACTCCGCCCGCTTCGGTGCCAGGCTCTCAACGTCCACCGTTCCAACGCCCGCCTCCATGGCGCGCAGCAGGTAAGGCAAATCCTCAACCCGGCGCCCCAGCAACCCGATCCCCACCGCGTCCGCCGCCACCGAGTCCGTGCTCGCCACGATCGTCCGCGTGGGCTTCAGATCCCCGGTGGACCCGCCCGTCGGGCCATTCGTCATCATGCTCGCGGTCCCATCCAAAATCACCAGCGTCGGCGTCAGCATCTGCGCCAACTCGGTGATGATCGAGTGGATGTCCTGGTGAAACAAATTGCGGCGACCGCCGAGAACCCCGTACCAGTTCTTCAACGTCAGGCTCGCGCCGCTGCGATGATGATCCTTCACCGGCGAGATCCCGATCACGCGGTCCACCCCCTCGAACGGTTCCGCCAGCACCGGCCAGTCGCGCAGCAGGAGTCCATTCGACAACGTGAACGGACGGAACATGCGCGCCGTGGGCGAGACCACGCGCGCGCCGGCTCGCTCCGCCGCCGCGCCAATCCCCGTCAGCCGAAAACTCGTGGGCGGATCGTGAATCGGATTGTCCGTCACCAGCACCTCGCCCGCACCCGCCGCGCGGCATTGGGCGATCACCGCCGCCAGCAACTCCGGATGCGTCGTGGCCCCCACCAGCGACGGCGACGCAAACGCAGCATTCACCTTCAGCAGCACGCGCTCGCCGGGCTTGATGAAGGCGCCCATGCCGCCGATCAGTTCCAGCGCCCGCACCACCGCCCCCGCCCGCTCGCCACCCGTGACAATGCCGATCCGCCCCGCCGTCCCCGCCACGCGGTAGTCCGCGAACCGGAAGGCATTCGCCCCCGCCACCGTAGCCGCCGGCGGCAACACGCGATGCCGGCTGAACCCAATCCACGAGGCCGCCGCCACCGCCGTCCCCGCCAGCGCCACGCGCCGCGTGAACTCGCGCCGGGTGAGCCCATCCTCCCGCGGCTCCGGACTCATGGCGCCACCCCCTTGATATGCGCATACAACTTCAAGGCCGCATCCCAACCCGCCGCCGGATCGTCGGCCTCATGGATGCCGGCCACCACATGCCCCTGCGCAAAGACAATATCCAGATAACCGAACAGGTCGGCCCCCACGGCGCCGGGCACGCCATCCAGCACCTGCCGCGACTGCCCGCCATTGGCCAGCAGAAAGGCCTGGTAATCCGCCGCCATCTGCACGGCCTCTTCCGCCGTCGCCCGTTTCGATACAAACGCCGTCAGCTCACGCCCCCCCACCCGCAGCCGCGCCGTCATCACGGCATCAAGCCCATCAAAGCCAAATGCATTCTGCGCAATCAAATGGTAGCTGTCCGGCACCAGCAACTCCGGCGGGAACAGCCCACGCTCCGTCAGGACCGCGGCCTCCGCGGGCAAGCGCGCCGCCAGGCCCACCGCATACGACTGCGCCGCCGCGACCGTCGCCACGTCCACCGCGATGAGCTCCGCGTAGTAGCGCCCGCCGATGAAGAACAGCCCATTGCCGGAGACATAGCCATCGCCGATCCCCGCCAGCGGCTGCGCGTCCGCCCGACGCTGGGCCGTGTACACCCCATACGCCGCACGCGCGTCCTTCATCTCGTACAGAAACACCTCAAACCAGGCATCCGCATTCGCCGCCATCGCATACCGACGCGCCTGCAGCCCCGTAAACCCCGCCTCCAGATACAACTCCGCCTTGCCGTCAATCTTCTCGGAAACCGTCTCGGCGTCAAAAGACTCCACCGGACCCAGCGCGGTCAGTCCCGCACTTTCGACCGCCAGAAACCCGGCATCCGCCACCGGCGCTGCGTCCGGTGTGACCACGCCCACCAGCGCCGGATTGGGACGCTTCTGCGCCACCCACACCCCCGCCGCAATCGCCACCAGCACGCCAAGAATCACCCACCCCACCACGCGCTCGATCGGCCCCGGCACAAAAGGTCCCCGCCACTTTTCCGCGCCTGCCAATGTTGGTGTAGATGCCACGGACCCCGTTCCTCGATGCTTCATCCCTTGTCCACCCATGCCATCCTGCACCGAACCGCCCAAAACGTCAACCCAACCAGTAGGGATTACATATCCGCAAAAGGGTGGCCCGGCCGCTCCGCGGGCGGGCTCTGG
>CAZWQJ010000023.1:5337-17041 GCA_964635825.1 uncultured Victivallales bacterium
TTCCAGCACATACCCCCTGCCCGCGACTGTCCACGCCCACCACCAGGATCCATGCCATCACGGCGTTTCCGACCATCGTCCAACGGGATGCGCTCATGCGTCTTCCTACCACCGCGCCATGGATGAGTTGTCGTGAAGTCGTTAAGAATTTGTCAAATGAGAAGCCCCGGGGCCGGTATCCCATGGCGGGCGCTCACATCCCTCACCTGCGGGCGTCTGCGGGCGTCCTCCTTTTCCCTCTTTCTTTTCGTCCTCATCCTCGTCCTCGGCTCGCTCTCGAAATCACGAAGAACACGCCCACCGACCACGGCTTTTGCCACACAGGCATATATAAACGGCACTATAGAGCCTATTAAAAACACTAAGTGGACTTAACCGGCAGAATAAAGCCTTTTATTAAGTTGACTATTCCGCAGGTTTCCGAGATGCTTTTCAGGGAATCGGAGGTGTGCCCTGACCATGGATGAGTTAAGTGACAAGGCCGCGATGGCGCTGATCGGAGCCCGCATGCAACGAGAGCGGCTCAACCAGAACCTGACCCAACAGGCCCTGGCCCAGCGGGCCGGCATCGGGCTTCGCACCGTTCGCTCCCTGGAAGCCGGGCAGAAGCCGACTGTGGAAACGCTGATCCGGGCGCTCCGGGGTCTCGGCAAACTGGGCACCATGGACGCCTTCCTGCCGGAACCAGGTCTCAGCCCCCTGCAGATGGCCAAGCTCCAAGGCCACGCGAGGCAACGCGCGAGCGGACGTCGACAGGCCCCGGACACCCAGGATAGGGCGTAGCCAATGGCCAACTCTCCCAAATTCGATGTGGCCACCGTTCGGCTCTGGTCCCAGGACGTGGGCGCCGTCGCGTGGGACTCCGATCGGGGCATCGCCGCGTTTGAGTACGACCCCGCCTTTGTTAGGCAAGGTCGTGCAATCGCCCCGCTGACCATGCCGTTGCGTGCCGGCGTGCAGTCATTCCCCGGACTCAACCGCGACACCTTCCACGGACTGCCAGGTCTCCTCGCCGACGCCTTGCCGGACCGCTTCGGCAACCGCATCATCGACGCGTGGCTGGCTCGGCAGGGACGCAGTGCCAGCAGCTTCACCCCGGTCGAACGGCTCTGCTATCTGGGAGTGCGCGGCATGGGTGCGCTGGAGTTTCACCCCGCCATCGGCCCTCGGGCCGCCAAGTCGATCCCCCTCGAACTCGACGAACTTACCCAACTCGTCAAAGACATCTTCCGTCATCGCACGGAGTGGGTGGTCAACCTCAAGGGACGCAAGGCCGACGCACTGAACACCATCATCCGCGTGGGCACGTCTGCAGGAGGAAACCGGGCCAAGGCCGTCATCGCGTGGAACCCGAAGACTCACGAACTGCGATCCGGGCAGGCCGAATTGCCCACAGGCTTCGAGCCTTGGATCCTGAAGTTCGACGGCGTGGCGGACAGCGCCCTCGGTGATCCGAAAGGCTTCGGGCGCGTGGAATTGGCCTACCACAAAATGGCCGTGAAGGCCGGCATCACCATGATGCCATGCGCCCTGCTGGAGGAAGAGGGGCGGGCGCACTTCATGACCAAGCGCTTCGATCGTGACGCCAAGGGAGCCAAAATCCACGTGCAGTCCCTGTGCGCGATGGCGCACTACGATTTCAACGCGGCCGGTGCCTACAGCTATGAACAAGCCCTCTCCGTGATTCAACGGCTCCACCTCGGCTACGCGGCTCTCGGCGACCTGTACCGACGCATGGTGTTCAATGTCGTCGCCCGCAACCAGGACGACCACACCCGCAACATCGCCTTCCTGATGGATCACCAAGGACTCTGGCGCTTGTCCCCCGCGTTCGACGTCGTGTGGGCCTACAATTCAAAAGGCGCCTGGACGAACCGCCACCAGATGACCATCAACGGCAAGCGCGACCACTTCGCGCGCGCCGATCTGCTCGCCGTGGCCGAAACCTTTGGTGTCAAGGGTGCCGCTGACATCATGGACCAGGTGACCGAAGCCGTTGCCGGATGGCGCGCGACCGCCAAGGAATGCGGCGTCGATCCCGCCCTGCAAAAGTCGATCGCCACCACCCACCGCACAAAACTGGCCCGCCCATAACAGGACCCCAGAGACAATCTGCCGCCGACAGCGCCCCCTCGCCCTTTGGTAAGAGGGTCGGGGTGAGGGGGCCTGGATACACCAGTGCCCCATCCAGATGGGCTGGCATATTTATCGCCGCAGGCTGATCGGGGGCCGCTTTCGCTTTCATCCCATCCCGCGATGTGGTATTCGTCAGCCTACGTACTCATGCTAGCCATCGTGACCATTCACCCGCGGATGCGGGGGCTGCTCCTGGCCCTTCTGCTGCTCACCTCGGCGCCGTTCGCGCGTGCGGAACTACCCGGTGTGCACCTGCGCGTCGACCGCGGCCCGCAGGAGCGCTTCTACTGGTCGGCGGAGGTCAGCGCGGCCACCTCGGCCGCCGAACTCGGCACCGCCGCCGGCGGATTCGTCAGCTTCCATGAGATCTCGCGCCCGTTCCGCGCCGAGGCCTTCGGCAATTTCCACACGATGGGCGTGGTCCTGGATCTGCCGGCCGGCTATCGGCCGCGCGACATCGGCGAGGTCCGCCTCTACGAAGTGCGCCCGGCCGGCGAGCGGCGCCTGCTGGATCCGGTCCAGGTTGGCACCGAGCGCTTCTATGCGTCGTCCGTATTCGGCGTGAAGCCCGGCACCGAGTACACCTTCCGCGCGGCGTTCTGCAACACGAACCGCCAGGTCATCGCCGCGCGCCGCTTCACCGGCCACACCCGTCGCGAACCCGGGCCCATCCGTGCCCCCGCCGCGGTCATCCATGTGGCAACCACCGGCGATGACGCCAATCCCGGCACGGCGCAACAGCCCAAGCGCACCGTGCGCGCCGCCTTCGCCGCCACCACCCTCCCCGGCACCCACATCATCCTCGCCGAGGGCACCTACTACGAGGGCTCGCTGATGGCGCCTACGGTGGGCACCGCCGACGCGCCCATCATCGTCAAGGCCGCCCCCGGCGCTGCGCCCATCCTCGACGGCTCCCTGCCGGCCTTCCTGCGCGACGGCTGGAACGACCTCGGCCAGGGCTACTTCAGCCGCCGCCTCAACCGTCAGCCGTGGCTGGTCGCCTATCGCAACCGCATCACCGGCGAAACCTGGCGCGCCTACCCCGTGGAAACCATGGCCGAACTGCGGGACCAGTATTCCGTCTACCGCAACAACCCCTTCTCCAAATTCAACATCACCGCCGCCTTCCAGCACGACGGGAAAACCCTCACCATCTACTGCCCCGCCTTTTCCCCCAGCAAGAGCGACATCGAGATGCGCGTCGCCGCCCATGTCAACGGCATCTGGCACGCCGACGCGCCCGCCGTCGTCTATGAACGCCTCACGTTCCGCTTCTTCGACGGACGCGCCCTCATGGTGGAAAACTCGTCCGACGTGGTTGTCCGCAACTGCATCTTCCGCAACTGCAACGTGCCCATCGGCCTCAAGGGCACCAGCGACCGCTTGCTCGTGGAAGGCAGCGCGTTCCTCGACGATTGCACCCGCTGGGGGCTGAACCTGCCCAAGACCGCCGAGGGCTACCACTACTCCGGCCAGATCGAAACCGGCTCGATCAACGTCTACTCACCCTACAACGGCCGTGGCCTCGTCATGCGCCACAACGTCATCGATGGCCTGTTCGACGGCGCCCTGCTCGTGCCCCGCCACTACCCCATCACCGTCAAAACCAGCGAAACCGACTTCTACAACAACCGCATCGTCCACGTGAATGACGACCTGATGGAACTCGACGGCTACTGCCGCAACGTGCGCGTCTTCAATAACCGCATGGAGCGCTTCCTCACCGGCATCTCCATCGCCCAGGGCGTCGATGGCCCCACTTACGTCCTCTACAATGTGCTCGGCCGCGCGGGCGACACCAGCGGCACGGTCATCGACCACAACGTGGGCTACCCGGTCAAGACCAACGGCGGCACCGAGTACGGCCCCACCGGCATCGCCTTCTTCTTCCACAACACCAGCTGGACGCCCGTCCCCGCAACACCGGCCTTCACCGTCAAGAATGCCGATTGGCGCCGGCTGGTCTTCGCCAACAACATCTGGTACGGCACCCACACAGGCTGGAACACCTACCGCCACGCGCCGCTCTCGCCCATCAGCATGACCACCGACATCGTCTGGCCCAAGTCGGGGCCACTCTTCCACCGCGATTCCGGCAGGCCCAAGGACTACCCCACCATCGCCGATATCCGCGCGTCCGGTCTCTCCGATATCCAGTTCCTCGCCAACGCCATCGTCCGCGATCCCCTGTTCGCAGCCCCCGACCGCGGCGAGTACGGCCTGCGCCCCAACAGCCCCGCCATCGATGCCGGCTCGCTCATCCCCGGCGTCAACGACGAAGGCTTCCTCGGCGTGGCCCCCGACATCGGCGCCTTCGAATACGCCCCTGCCGGCCCCGGCACCATCGGCGCCCTCCCCGCCGGCCTCCGCTTCTCCCCGGAACTCCCCAACGATCCCTCGGGTTGATGCCGCCTGAACGGCTCATCCGCGCGCGGGCGGCGAGCCGCCGCCCCTCCATGGAGGGCCGACCTCCGTGTCGGCCGGCAGGTAGGGCGAACCCTCCGGGTGAGCCGCACTCCGTCACCGTCGATTCGCCCCAGCTTGTGCCGTTCAACCGCTGATGAACGCGGATTGACGCGGATGTGGAAGCAGATCGGACGAATCGCCACCACCCCAACCCTACGCCTTGGAGTCTCGCCATCGCCCCGCGCCCCTTTGGCGGGGCGATCGGCGAGGGCAACCGTGGACGGCGTTTGGCTGCCCCGAGCTTGTCGAGGGGCTGCGACCATGAGCGTCTCAGCGTCAATCGGCGTCCATCAGCGGTTAGCCGCCTCACGACTCCAATCGCAGCGTCACAATCTGCTTCGGCCCGACCTTGAACCGCACGGCCCCTCCCCGCACGGGCAGCGCCGCCAGCGGGCGCTCGAGCAAGTCCGTGCGCGTCGCCTTGCGGCAGGCAAACCCCGGGCTCACCACCGCCTGCACACCGCGCCCCGTGGGATTCCACACGCGGACCACCAACCCGCGGCCATCTTCGGCGGTCTTGATTGTGGAGATCGCCAGCGGCGCGCTCACCCCCAGCAATGCCCCGCTCGCCGCCAGGTCCCGCTGCGGCACCCGACGCGCCTTCATCAAGGCCACCAGCCTCGGCGACGGCGTGATCACCTCGGTTCCCGCCGATGGCGACGGCTGCGGCGGCGATGGCTCGCTGCACGGCGGCAGCGCCTGCACCGCCACCGGCTCACCTGACGCCGGCCGCGTGTAGGCCGGCAGCGGCAACTTGAACCGGTCCGCGTCCACATTCAGCGATGCCGGCGCCTCGCCACCCTCGGGCGCGAACGGCAGCAGCGCGTACTCCATCTGCAGTTCACCCATCAGCAGGCTGTCGCGGGTCTTCTCAAAGAACAGGGTCTCCACAAATCCGCGGAACAGCGTCAGTGCGATCGGCCGCGCCCGCTGGTCCTGAACCGCCGCCTCGTACAGCCCCTTCGTCAGAACGGCCAATCCGGCCTTCCGGTCGCATACGGCCACGAAATTCTTGATGGGACATTCCTCGCGGTCATGCTCATTCCAGCCCTGCGTATCGCGCAGGGTGATCGGGCGCTGCACGGTGTCGAAGGCATTGTCCCCGTACCACACATCCGTCGCGCGGTTCGTGGGGAAGATCGCCCGCAAGCGATGGCAGCGGGCCTTGTTCTGCACCGTCGTCCGGCAGTCGACTCGCCCGCTGCCCGCCAGCAGCGTGAACTCCGTCTCGATCGGCAGCCACACCATCGCCCGGCTCCGCGAACTGCGCCCCGCCGCATTGCGCTCCAGATCCGCCGGCACCCGCAGTTGCAGCGAGACGCGCAGCGAGGCCGACAATGCCCCCTGGTGGCCAAGCCGCACCCGCACTCCCTTGCGGGATTTCGCCGCCGTGCTTTGCACCACGGTATCGACCGTCGGGAACTGGTGATTCCAGCCATCGCCCGCATCCCCGACATCCTCAAAAGCATGCACCCCGCGGAACCACGTGCGCGTGGTGGCGTCATAGAGATCCACCCGCCCATCGGCACGCACGCGCAGGCTCACCTGGCCATTCTCCAATACCCCTCGCGCCGCATCCACCTTGACCGCGCGCGCACGCCCCGTCACCGTCGGCCCCGCCGCGCCTCTCCCCACAAACGCCACCCCCAGCGTGCGATACCCCAGCGCCGGCACCGCCGTCACCGCGGCCACATGGTAGCGATCCATCGCGTAGTCGCGCTTCACCCAGATCGACGGCGTATAGCCACGATCTTTGTAGGTCAGAGGACGCGCCCGAACGCCCTGTTCCACGCTCAGCACCTGCATCGCCACCGCGCGCCCCCTCTCATCGAGTAGCGCCGGCTGCAAGCCCTGCTTGGCCTTCTCCGCCACCAGCGGCATCGGCAGCTCAAAGCTCAGTGTCGTCACGGGCCCCGTCTCCCCGGCCCCCGCATTGAAGACCGTCACCATGTACTCGGCGCCCTTCAGCCCCGCCGGATCAATATCATCCGCCACGCTCTGCATACTGTCGTCGATCGAGTCCTCCGCCAACAAGCGCGACTGATCGAAGCGGTAGACCATGTCGCGGTGGGCCTGGTCGATCGAGCACCCGCAGATGGAATCGTGCGGATGGTTCAGCATCAGGTATTTCCAGGCCAGGTCCAGATAGCCGGCATGGCGCTCGCCCCCGCGCAGCGTGGACCAGGCGTTGAGCGGTTCCGCCAAACGCGCCAGCAGCAACTCCACCTGATCGTTCGCCTGCTTGAGCGGCAGACGGCTCGATCCCGTCCCGTTCGTCAGCCCATTCCAGTTGCCGGTCTTCGACGGCACCCGCAACTCACCTGTGAACAGTTTGAGCTTCTGCTGCCCGCGCGGACCCAGCGCACGCCGCAGCGCCACCAGATACTGCGGCAGCGACGCATGCACCACCCGCGTCTTCGCCATCAGCGTGTTCATGCGCGCGATCACTTCGGGCGTGTCCCACTTCGCCGGCTCGTGGTCGTTGCCGTCCATCCCAAAGAGCACCGACGTCGTACCCAGCGCCATCTTCTTGCGCTCAAACGCCTGCACCTCTTCTCGCGTCCGGTACCGCATCTGCAGAAAATCCTGGTAGCCATACCACGGGTACGCCTTCAGGATCAGAACCTCAGTCCCGTCCGCCCCCACCCAGCGCATCTCCGCGCGCTCATCTTCCGTACAAGGCGTGCCGTGATGCATGAACGCGCAATCCAGTCCGAACCCGCCCAGGATCTGCGGCAGCTGCGACACGTGGCTGAACACATCGCTGACCCACCCGATCGGCATCGGCTTGGTTTCCCACTCGCGACAGTGCCGGTGCCCCAGCAACAGGTTGCGAACGATGCTCTCCCCCGACAGGTGGCATTCGTCGGGCATCGTGAACCACGGCCCCACCAGCACCCGCCCCGACCGGATCAAGGCCGCCAGCCGCGCGCGCCCCTCGGGCCGGATCTCCAGGTAATCGACCAGCACCGAGGTCTGACCGTCCAGATGGAAACACGGGAACTCAGGACGCGCCTCCAGCAGATCCATCATCGCATCCATCTGAAACACCAGCCGCCGGCGATAGCCCTGAAACGCCTGGTACCACTCACGGTCCCAATGCGTGTGGCTCATCACGTACATCGTGTGCGTCTTGCGCGTCGACATGCTTCCTCCCCCGGCGTCCCGCCCTGTTACCTCGCGAAATGGTCGCGCATGTTCCGTCGAACCTCTGCGCAAGTCAATCCGAACGAAAAACCACGGGCGCATCTGCGATTCGGTGCGGCTCACCGGGACGGTTCGCCCTACCGGCCTGAGACCTCATGCCCTGGGTAGGGCGAACCCTCCGGGTGAGCCGTTCTTCGCGTCGTTGCACCGAAGCGCAGATGCGCCCGAAAACCACCCGCTTGGCAGACAGCCCCCGATCCGTCAGACTGCCTTCTTTCCGTAAGGGACGCGTCCCCCGCCCGATACCGTATCGGAGCGGCGACACGGTCAGATCCGCAATCAGTCTGGAGGTAACCTTGCGCGTGACAGGAATTCAGATCGGGATCGCTTGGCTTCTGAGCGGCCTGATGCTCGCGGCACACGCCCAGGGCCCAACGAACGTCCCCGACCGCGCGAGCGGCGCCCCCCCACTGCCCGCGTGGAGCTTCACCACTTCCGCCCAACTCCAAATGCAACCACGCACCGATCTCGGTGGCGGCGGATCGCTCACCACCACTCACGCCGACGCCCAGGCCGGCATCACGCGCCTCATCGATCGCCAGCGCAGTGCCGCCCTTTCGCTCAGCGGCGGCACGACCCACTACGACTTCGACGGGCCCACCGATTTCGGAACCGACGCACCCTGGGACGCCGCACAGACCTTGAGTCTCACCGGCCTGTGGCGGCAGTCCTCCGCCGACCGCCGCTGGACCACCCTCGCGCTCCCCTCCCTGCGCACGCGATTCGAACCCGGCGCCGACGCCGAGGACGGCCTCACCGTCGGCGTGTTCGCCGGCACGTCCTGCCGATTCAGCGACTCGTTCTCCGCCGGGCCTGGCATCGCCGCCTTCAGCGAAATCGAAGACGATCCCACGGTGTTCCCCATTCTGCTCATTGACTGGGACATCACCCCGCGCCTGAATATCGGCACCGGCCGCGGCCAAGGCGCCACCCAGGGGCCCGGGCTGGCCCTCACCGCCACCCTCAACCCGCAATGGTCCGCCGGCCTCGCCGGACGCTACGAAAAACTGCGCTTCCGCCTCGATGACCAAGGCGCCGCCCCCGGTGGCGTCGGCGAGGACCGCCTGATCGGGCTGGTCGCCTTCGTCTCACACACCTTGGCCCCGCGCTGGTCGGCCAATGCCTACGCCGGCCTCACCGCCGATCGTGCCCTGACCCTCGAGGACCGCGACGGCCGGCGCCTCACCCGAACAGGATCGGATCCCGCCGCCACGCTAGGCCTCAGCATCGCCAGGCAGGCCTGGTAGCCTCAATCGTGCCGCAGTGACTCGGGGATTCGCCCAGGCACCACTCCACCCTCGTCCTCCCGCCGCGCAGGCGCTACCATGCGCGCATGATTCTCGAGCGCACGCTGGTGGCCGATGCCGTGGACGACGGCCAACGCCTGGACCGGGTCGTGGCCACCCATTGCCCGGATGCCGCGCGCGCCCAAATCCTCGCGGCCATCGAAGAAGGAGCCATCACGCGCAATGGACGCCGCGCGGCGAAAGGCGCACGCGTCGCGGCCGGCGATTCCATTTTAATTAGCCGCCTGCTGGAACGCACCGACCATCGCGCCCAAGCCGACCCATCCATGCCGTTGGCGATCCTCTACGAAGACGGGGCCATCCTGGCTTTGGACAAACCGGCGGGCATACCCACCCATCCCCTGCGCTCGGATGAAACCGGCACGCTCACCAACGCCTTGCTGGCTCACGATCCGGCATTGGCCGCCATCGGCGACGACCCGCTATTCCCCTCACTCGTGCATCGGTTGGATACCGACACGTCCGGGGTTGTCCTCGCCGCTCGCACGCCACGCGCCTACACATTCCTGCGAGACGCGTTTCGCGCCCATCGCGTCTCCAAGCAATACCTGGCCCTGGTACGCGGCTCACCGCCCCATCACGGCCGCCTGGAAAACATGCTGGCGCACGATCCGTCGCGCCCCGGTCACATGCTGGTCTTTACCGAGTTACCCGACCCGCCCCCGCGCCGGCCCATGCGGGCCATCACCCAATACGAATCCGCAACCCGCTTCCGTACCCACACGCTGCTGCGCGTCGTCATTCCCACCGGGGTCACCCACCAGATTCGCGCGCAGCTCGCGGCCACGGGCCATCCCATCGCCGGGGACCCACTCTATGGCGGCTCCATCGCCTCAGGGGAACTCGGCCTCCAGCGCCAGTTCCTGCACGCCGCCTCCATCGCCTTCGAGCATCCGGAAACGCACGCACCCCTTCAGATCGAGTCACCCCTCCCACCCGATCTCGCCGCCGTCCTCGCCACCCTCGCGGCGCAGGACGCGCCAGACCACCGCTGATCGCACAGATGGACGCCAATCCCGTTGGATTGATCCGCGTCCATCTGCGCCCATCTGCGGTTTCCGGCTTACTTCTTCTGGCCAAACTCCATGTCGATCGTGATCTCGACATCCTTGGCCACCACGAAGCCGCCCGTCTCCAGCGCTTTGTTCCAGGTCAGCCCGAAATCCTCGCGGTTGATCACGCCCTGCGCTTCAAAACCCAGCTTCGTGTTGCCCCACGGATCCTGAATCGGGCCCTTCACCGCATAGGTCAGCTCCACCGACCGCGTCACGCCGCGAATCGTCAGGTCACCCACCAGCTTGTCGCCCGAAACCGATGTGCTCTTGAACCGAATCTCCGGGAACTTCTCGACGTCCAGGAAATCGGCATTGCGCAAGTGGGCGTCACGGTCGGCGATCCCCGTGTCGATGCTCTTCGCCTCAATCACCGCTTCCGCCTCAATCAGCTGGCTGCCTTCAACCTTCAGCGTGGCGCTGTAGGCCTTGAACTCACCATTCACCTTGCTGATGACCAGATGCCCCACGCGAAACCCAAGCTTCGCATGCATCAGATCCGCCTCATACGTCGTGGCCGCCGGAGCCGCCACCGCCGCCTCATCCGCACGCACCGAGACCGTCCCCATCGCCATCGCCACCAGCACCGCCATCATCGCATTTCGCATCGTTGTCATTTGGTTTCACCCTTTCTTGATCGGACTTGTCACTATATCGTCCACCCTACCACAGCCCTTACAGAACTTCAACGGGCCCGAGCCTCGCGCATATGCGCTTGCGGCGGCGGCCAGGGGCGATAGATGGATTAACCCGGCCACGGGCCGCACCCAAGGCGGAGTAACCACGGATCGAACGGAATGCACGGATGACGCTCAAGAATCCGTGCGATCCGTGAGATCCGTGGTAAAATCTTCGCGGGAAACGAAGAATTGGCGCGTGAGCAGTGCAAAGAGGGGTTCGCATGGGCCGCATGTTCAGCATCATCCTGGTCATTCTGGCGGCCGTCGTGCCCGCACACGCCCGCTCCCTCGTCACCATCCAAGTCGACAAAGAACGCCGCGGCCAGTACCAAAGCTCGCGCGAGCTGGGGACGCGCGGCTCGATTCAATCCACCGACATGGAAATCTGGTACCGCATCACGCTCCGGGCCGCATCGACGGGGGTCCCGGAATCCGCCAAGGTGGAGTGGTTCATCCTGGTGCGCGGCTTCGATGGCGCCCTCTATAACGGCGGCCACGGACTGGAAACCGTGCGCTTCACCAAGGATACCCGGCAGGTCGTCCTGCGCACCGCCCCCATCCAATTCTCGGGATCCTCCTGGAGAAGCCCGGGGCGCAGCGGATCCCTCGAAAATGCCATCTACGGCTACGGCATTCGCGTCACCGACGAGAATGGCCTGACTCTGGCCGAAAAACTCAGCCCGCCGCGCATCGAAAAGTCGATCACGTGGAGCGTGGTCCCACCCGAGACGTCCCCGGCCCCGACGACCCCGACGACCACCACCGTCCCCATGCCCGTCATCTACTGACGCCCGTCCCCACCGCTTGCTGGAGGGCCGGCCTCCGCGCCGGCCGCCTATCCAGCTCTCCTCGCCCG
>CAZWQJ010000023.1:17141-32499 GCA_964635825.1 uncultured Victivallales bacterium
CGCTTGCTGGAGGGCCGGCCTCCGCGCCGGCCGCCTATCCAGCTCTCCTCGCCCGTCCTCACCGCTTGCTGGAGGGCCGGCCTCCGCGCCGGCCGCCTATCCAGCTCTCCTCGCCCGCCCCCACCGCTCGCTGGAGGGCCGGCCTCCGCGCCGGCCGCCTACCGCGCCTCCGCGCCCGCCGCCACTCCTGCCGCCGGGGCCCCCAACACCATGCGTCCCACAAAGACCCCATCGTGCGCCCCCCCGCTGGCATGCAGTGCCCGCAGGCCGCGCAGCGTATCGATCCACTGCCTCACCAGCTCAAGATTCCGCCGCGATTCGCTGGGCTGATCGCGCGTGCCCTTGGCCATCGCCAGCAAGTCCACCACCGCCGCAATCTTCGTGGCCGCATCGGCCGTGGCCTCCAAATCCACCCAGGCCTGCACTGCCGCCGTGGGCGAGTCCAAGGCCGCGGCCCATGCCGGCGCGGTGGCCGCCCCCTGCCCGCGGGCATTCAACAGCCGTTCCAGCGCATCGCGATTGCTGGATAGCAAGAACCAGCCATCCACCAACGCATACGCAGGCCGCTCCCCCGCACCCAGCGCGCTCAGCGGCCCCACCCTCACGCTCTGCAGCGAGGCCGCCGTCGCGTTGGCCACAAAGAATGGGCTCCGCACCAGCGTCGTCGCGAACTGCGCGTTGAACGCATCGAGCGCGCTCCCGATCACCCGGTCCGCTTCGGCCTCATCCGCGCGTAGCGGGAACCCCATGACGAGGGTGGCCACCTTGAACCCGAGCACGCGCCCGCCATAGGCCGGCGTCGCCAGCATGGCAAACCCCTGCCCCTGCGGATCCGTCAGCGGCTGCAGCTCACGCCACAACAACCGCGTCGCCTCCGCCACCTTGCTTTCCGACTCCAGCGTCGCCAGCAACGATGAAGGCGCCACCACCAGCAGGCCCGGAGCCTCGCCCAGCAGACGCCCCAATCCTCCAAGATCCGGCGCCGATCCCGCCTCCGTCGCCAGCAGGCTGATCGCCGGTCCGCGCACCTGCACCTCCGCGCCGCCTCCCGGTATCAACCCCAGCGCGCAGGTCCAACGCCCAACTCCCGACGCCAGCGGCCCCCGATCCGCATCCTCCACCGACAACGCCCCAAGGAACAGTCGATCCAACGCCGCCCCCGCATCGCCTCCATCCGGCAGCCCCGCCTCCGCCGCGTCCTCAAACGCCACAATCGCCGGAACCCGATTCTCAACCCGGTACAACAGGATGCTCAGCGAGTCGGGATCCGGGGACAGGCACCCCAGCAGCATCCCTTCCGTCACCACCAACGCCAGCGACTGGTGGCCAAAATCCTTGCCCGCATCGCGCAGAACCCACCCCTTGCGCCCGCCCGAAAACAGGTGCGGCTCAAAATCCTTGAGGGCGGAATCGTAGAACCCCCAGCGCATGAACTGCCCCTGGATTCCCACCCACGATGAAAACAGCCAGGCGGGTTCCTGCTGCAAGCCCAGCGAGGGGACGTAAGCCGTCACCGTCAGCCGCGGCGCCAGGCGCTGTACCAACGCCCGCGTCCCCGCATCGCGCGCCAACGCATCCAGCCCCTCGCCCTTGACGCCAAACGCATGCAGCACGCTGCGCACCAGCGGATGCGCGGCCCAATCCGTCCAGCGCTCCCCCAGCCGCACATGCTCACTGGCAAAGACGGCTTGCGGCGGGATCGCCCCGTGCAGGCGGTCGGCATCGCACGGAAACCACAGAATGCGCCACACCACGAAAGCGGCAAACAGCGGAACAAGAAGGACCATCCCGACGGCGCTTCGCTTCATGGGGGACTACTTCCTGAACTCCAGACTACCCACCAGCTCGCGCACATCCGACATGCCGTGGCGAACCAGGTACGCCTCGATCTCCGCCACCACGCGCAGTGCCGTGCCCGGATCGAGGAACGTCGCCGTCCCCACCGCCACCGCGCTGGCACCGGCAATCAGAAACTCCAGCGCATCGCGCCCCGTGGCAATCCCGCCCATCCCGATCACGGGAATCTTGACCGCCCGCGCCGCCTGCCACACCAACCGCACGGCGATCGGGTGGATCGCGGGCCCCGTCACGCCGCCCACCCCGTTGGCCAGCACCGGCCGCCGTGTCTCCACATCAATCACCATCCCCGGCACCGAGTTGATCAGCGAAATCGCGTTGGCACCATTCTCCTCAGCGATGCGCGCAAACAGCGCGATATTCGGCACGTTGGGAGCCAGCTTCGGAATCAGCGGCAACCCCGTCCGCGAACGCACCAGCGCAATCACCCGCGCCGCCGTCACCGGATCCGTCCCGAACTCCATCCCGCCCGCCTTGATGTTCGGGCAGGAAATATTCAGCTCCAGCGCGTGCACCCCGGGCACCCCGTCGAAGCGCGCGGCCACCTCCGCGTATTCCTCCACCGTCCGCCCCCAGATGTTGACGATGACGGGCACATCGTACTGACGCAGGAACGGCAGATACTCACGCACAAAACCATCCACACCCGGATTCTGCAGCCCGATCGCATTGAGCAACCCACCCGGCGTCTCCACCAGGCGCGGCGTGTTGTTGCCCGACCATGGCTCCGACAAAATCCCCTTCACCGTGATCGCGCCCAGCGCATTCAAATCGATCAGGTCCGCGTACTCCGGCCCGTAGCCACAGGTGCCGGATGCCAGCAGCACCGGATTCTTCATCCGCATGCCCGCCAGCTCCACCGCCATGTTCGGTCGCTCACCCATGGGCTATGCCTCCGGCTTCTCCGGCGCCCACACCAGCGCGCGCGCATCGAACACCGGCCCTTCCGTGCAGCAGCGCGCCCAGCTCTCCTGCCCACTCGCGTCGCGCACGCGCTGCACGCAGGCCAGGCACGCACCCACGCCACACCCCATCGGCCGGTCCAGCGACAGCCACGCCTGCCAGCCCCAGGCCGCCGTCCGCGCCGCCAGCACCTTCATCAACCCTTCCGGCCCACAGGCATACAACACCGGACGCCCAGCCGCCCCCGTCGCACCCCGCTCCGCCACCCACGCATCCACCAGCGCCGTCACCCGCCCGCGCTCACCGCGCGTCCCGTCCTCCGTCGCCACCCGCGCCTCCCAACCAAACCCGCCAAAATCCTCCACGCACAGAATGTCCCGCGCCGTCCGCGCCCCGATGAAGACAACCCCGCGGACCGCACTGCGCTGCGCCAGGAAGCTGAGCGGTGCCACTCCGTAACCGCCCGCCACAAACACCGGAAACTCATCTGCCGCGGGCACTGGGAATCCAGTGCCCAGGGGCCCGATCAGGCTGAAGACCTCGCCAGGAGCGGCCGTGATCATCGCCTGCGTGCCGCGCCCCACCGGCTTGTACAGCACATGCAGTTCCTCCCCGTCCGCCCGGTAAATGCTGAACGGACGCCGCAACGCGTCGCGCGGCAGCTCCGGAATGCGAATGTGCACGAATTGCCCCGGCGTCGCCCGGACCGCAATCCGCGGTGCATGAAAAATCAGCAGCCGGTAGCCGCCGCCGAATTCATCGTGGCGGCGAACGGTCGCGTCTTCCATCAACTTGGTATGGCTGGCAGCGTTCACGGCAGGCACGCAGTTTCCTTGTGGGGCCGGAGTGTGCGTCCTGCCGCGCGCAGGGTCAAGACCGGACCCCCGCGGCGGGGGTCCGTATGGATCAGGAGCAGCCCATCGAGTTGCCGCAGTTGAAGCAGCGGTAACAGGCTCCGTTGCGGACCGTGATCGAGCCGCACAGGTCGCACACCGGCGCGTCCTCCATGAAGTGCGAGAACATGCCGTCCACCCGTTCCTCGCCCGCGGCGGCCGCCGGGCGCGCACCCGCCGCTGCCGTCACCGCCTCCGCCGCGACGCTGGCCACCTGCGCCAGCGCCGGCGCCGGCTGGCGCGCCTTGCCGCCCAGGTTCGCATCCACCGTCCCGTCCGGGAACGTCATCTCCAACCAGCGGAAGATGTAGTCCACGATCGACTTGGCCATCGGCACATCCGGGTTCTTCGTGAACCCGCTCGGCTCGAAACGCGTGTGGCTGAACTTGCGGCACAGCTCCTTCACCGGCACCCCGTATTGCAGGCACAGCGAAATCGCCGTCCCGAACGAGTCCATGATCCCGCCCACCGTGCTGCCTTCCTTCGCCATCGTGATGAACAACTCGCCCGGCGAGCCGTCCTCGTACACGCCCACCGTCAGGTACCCCTCATGGCCCGCCACATCGAACTTGTGCGTCACCGAGCGGCGCGTGGCCGGCATCCGCCGCCGGAAGGGCGCGTTGCAGACCGCCTGCGTCTCCGCATCCATGTGATCCGCGTCCACCGCATCCGCCTTCGCCGGCGTCTTGCTCGTGTTCAGCGGCTGCGTGCGCTTGGACCCGTCGCGGTACACCGCCACGGCCTTCAACCCTAGGCGCCACCCCTCCATGTACGTCTCCATGACCTGCTCGACCGTCGTCTCCTTCGGCAGGTTCACGGTCTTGCTGATCGCGCCCGACAGGAACGGTTGTACCGCCGCCATCATCCGCAGATGCGCCTTGTAGGCAATGCTGCGCGTGCCGTTCAACGGCTTGAACGCGCAGTCGAATACCGGCAGATGGCGCGCGTCCAGCCCCGGCGCCCCTTCGATCGTGTCGTGCTGCTCAATGTGCGCCAGAATCTTGTCCGCGGCTGCCTGGTCATACCCCAGGCGCGTCAGCGCCGGGCGCACCGTCCGGTTCACCAGCTTCATCGTGCCGCCGCCCGCCAGCTGCTTGTACTTCACCAGCGCGATGTCCGGCTCCACGCCCGTCGTGTCGCAGTCCATCATGAACCCGATCGTCCCCGTCGGCGCCAGCACCGTCACCTGCGCATTGCGGAACCCCGTCCGCTCGCCGCTCTCAACCACGTGGTGCCAGGCCCGCACCGCATCCACATACATGCGCGTCGGCGTCAGGTCCGGATCGATGTTTGTCAGCGACGCCTGGTGCATCCGCATCACGTTCAGCATGCACTCACGGTTGCGCTCGAAACCATCGAACGTCCCCATCACCTCCGCCATCTCCTGCGAGGTCGCGTTGGCGTAGCCGTGCATCAGCGCCGTCACCGTCGCCGCATACGCCCGGCCCTCATTGCCATCGTACGGTAGCCCCAGGCGCATCAGCAGCGCCCCGAGATTCGCGTAGCCCAGGCCCAGCGGCCGGTACAGATGCGAATTCAACGCAATACGCGCCGTCGGGTAGCTCGCGTTGTCCACCAGCACTTCCTGCGCAATCGTCACCAGCCGCACCACGTGCCGGAACTTCTTCAGGTCGAAGCTGCCTTCGACATCGATGAACTTCATCAGGTTCACCGACGCCAGGTTGCACGCGCTGTCGTCCAGGAACATGTACTCCGAGCACGGATTGCTCGCGTTGATCGGCGCCGTGTTCGCGCAGGTGTGCCAGCGGTTGATCGTCGAGTCGTACTGCAGCCCGGGATCGCCGCAGATGTGCGCACCCGTCGCAATGTGCTTCATCATCTCACGCGCATCCAGCGACTCCATTACCGTCCCCGTCGTCACCGCGTGCGTATCCCACTTCGTCCCCTGCTCCACCGCCCGCATGAACTCGTCCGTCACCCGCACCGAAAAGTTCGCGTTCTGGAACATCACCGACTCGTACGCCTCGCCGCCAAAGCTGCCGTCGTAGCCGCGGTCGATCAGCGCCCACGCCTTCTGCTCCTCATTCGCCTTCGCGTCGATGAAGTCCAGGATGTCCGGGTGCCGCACCTTCAGGCTCTGCATCTTCGCCGCGCGCCGCGTCTTGCCGCCGGACTTGATCACCGCCGCCACCTGGTCGTACACCCTCATGAAGCTCAGCGGCCCCGAGGGCGTCCCGCCGCCCGACAGCTTCTCGCGGCTGCTCCGCAGCGTGCTCAGATCCGTGCCCGTGCCCGAACCATACTTGAACAGCATCGCCTCCGTCCCCGCCAGGCGCATGATGTCTTCCATGTTATCTTCAACGGACTGAATAAAGCATGCAGACGCCTGCGGGTGGCGATAGGTGTCGCCCGCCTGCGCCACCTCGCGCTTCTCCTTGTCCCACGTGTACGCGCACCGCGACGACGAGCGGTGGCCATAGATGTGGTGCAGCCCCACGTTGAACCAGACCGGGCTGTTGAACGACGCCACCTGATTCACACAGATGCTCGTCAGCTCCTCGTAAAAAATCTCCGCGTCCTCCGGCGACCCGAAGTACCCATCCGCCAGCGCCCAGTCCGCGATCGTCCGCGTCACCCGGTGCACCAGCTGCTTGACGCTGTACTCCCGGTCCTTCGAACCCAGCGGCCCGTAAAAGTACTTCGAGGCCACCACGTTCGTCGCCAACATCGACCACGGCTTCGGAACCTCAACCTGGTCCTGCGCGAACACCTCGTTGCCCTTGTCGTCGCCAATCAACGCGCGCCGACGCTCCCACTGCAGCTCGTCGAACGGATGAACACCCGGACGGGTCAACAACCGCTCCAAACGCATAAACCGGGGCGTCCCACGCTCGGACGCCGTGCCCGCCGGCTCACCCGCCAGCCCCCCCACACTGAAGCGCTTTGCTGCCTTGCCAGACCCGTCTATCTCTTCTTTGACGACATCCGAGGGTTCACGCACATCCAACATGATCGTTCCTCCGTCCATTCGACCGTAAATCGGCGGTTTTCAAGCACTTAACCGCAAAGGAGAATACTCTACAGATAGCCCCAATGGCTGCAATATGCCCCCACATATTGTGAGACTCAAGTAAAAATCCGAAAAATTCTCACCGATGACACATGTGCTTGCATGAGGGGACTTTACAGCAGCGCACGCGCGCCACGAGCGACGCAAGTTCGCGTCGGTCAGGGGTCGCGGCGGCGCTCTTGGAAATGCAAGAGAATTGGCGCACCTTCCAAACCAAATTTTTCGCGCAGAAAGCCGATCAGATACCCGCGGTACCCGGACGGGATCCCGGTGGCGCGATTGGAGAAAATGCGTATCCGGATGGGGTCTTCGCCCGTCTGCGTCGCATAGTAGATCTTCAGCAGCTTGCCCTGCACCGCGGGCGGGTGCACGCGATCGACCGCATCCAGCAGCGCCCGGTTCAGTATCCCCGTCGGCAGCCGCATGCGCACCTGCTGCGCCACCAGGTCGATCGCATCCAGGCAGGCGCGTATATTGAAACCCGTCCGCGAGGACACGCACACCATCGGGCAGTGCGCCATGAAAGAGAGTTCATCGCGGATCGCCTTCACGTAGGCGGCCGGCGGCCCCTCCGCCAGATCCCACTTGTTCACCAGCATCACCGCACCACGATGGTGCTCGGCTATCATCGCGCCGATCTTCTTGTCCTGCTCCGTCGGCCCCACCGAGGCGTCGATCAGCAGCACCACCACGTGCGCGCGCTCGATGCTGGCCTCCGTGCGCATGCGGCTGAATCGCTCCACCGCCGTGTCGATCTTCCCGCTGCGCCGCATGCCCGCCGTATCCACCAGCAGGTAGTTGCGCGCCGTCGGCCCGCTGCCCACCGTGTACGGAACGTCCACGCAGTCACGCGTCGTCCCGGGCACATCCGATACAATCACGCGCTCGTCATTTAACAGCCGGTTAATAAACGAGGACTTGCCGACGTTGGGCCGCCCCACGATGGCCACGCGCAGGGCCTCGCCCGTCTGCGTTTCGGTTTCCGGCGGCAGCAACGGCACCGCCGCATCCATCAGCGCATCAAAGCCGCGGTTGTGCAGCGCCGACACCGGAAACACCGGCCACCCCAGGCGGTCGAACTCCGCGCTGTCCAGGTCGCGCGCCGGATTGTCCGCCTTGTTGACCGCCACCAGCGTCTGGCACCCGCTCGCGTGCAGCCAGCCCGCCACCGCCTCGTCCAGCGGCGTCAGCCCGCTCTCCACATCCACCACCAGCAAGGCCACCGCCGCATCCGCCAGCGCGGCCTCCACCTGGCGCTGCACCCCTTGCTCGATCACCCCCGCGCGCGTCTCCCCATCCACATTGCTGACGCCGCCTGTGTCCACAATCCGCAGGCGCGCGTCGCCCCAGGTCACTTCACGCACCAGCCGGTCGCGCGTCACACCCGGCTCGTCGTGCACGATCGCCACACGCCCACCGGCAATGCGATTAAAGATGGCGGACTTGCCGACGTTCGGCCGGCCGACGATCGCCAGCATGCGCTGTTTGGGAGTTTGATCCTTCATGTCTCTCCTTTGTCGCACACATCGCCCCCACCCACCAGCCGAAAGGGAGCGTGCTCAGCGATCCTGGGCGCGGACAGAAGCCATGGCGAGCTCCCAATGGCAACCGGATCCTCTCCTCCTCAGCATTCCTTCCCGGCAAGGCAACGCTTCGTTGCCTTGCCTTTGGGGCAACCGTGGCGCGCGTTCGGGTGCCCGACCAAAGGGAGGGATGCGAATCGGGGTGGTCTGGTTGCCCCCATCGCCAGGCGGAGGAGGCGGGGCGCGACTCTTGGTCGGCACCGCCTCCGACAACGCCGCGAGGGGGGTGACCGGGCCACCACGATTCGCACCGAACGCGCGACACCTTCACCAGCCCCCCCCCCGGCCCTGCCACACACGCTCCTAGCGTCAACAGCTGCTGGAACCAACTCGCCGTTATACGCCTCGCCAGAAGTGAGATGCACCCGCGCAAGCCACCGGTCGTTGCGGCACGCTCAGCCGGCGCTCAGCCTGGCCGCCGCACGCGTCAGGCGCCGCTGCACCCGCTCGCGCCCCAGCGCCACTAGCATCACGTACAGCCCGGGCCCCACGCCAATCCCCGACACCGCCGCGCGCGTCGCATGGATGTAGTCCGCCGGATTGGCCCCCTGCGCCGCCGCCACCGCCTGCAGCGACTGCTCCAGCGCCGGCTCCGTAAAGGACTCCAGCGCCCCCCACGCCGCCTGCAGCGCCGCCAGCCCTTCCACGATCCCCGGCTTGCGCAGCCGCTTCTGCACAATCTTCTCGTCGAACGGATACTCCTCCGTGAAGAAGAACCCCGCCTGCGCCGACATGTCCGTATAGAACTTGAGCCGCTCGGCCATCGCCTCCACCACCCGCACCAGGTAGTCCTCGTCCATCCCCTCCTGCCACAGCCCGTGCGCCGCCAGATCCGCGCGGCACCCCGCCACGCGCTCCGCCAACGGCAGCCGCCGCAGATGCTCGCCATTCATCCACTTTAATTTGTTGGCATCCATTTGCGCCGGGCTCGACATGACCCGATCCAGCCCAAAGGCCGCCACCAGCTCCTCGCGCGTCAGCACTTCGCGATCGTCGCCCGGCGACCAGCCCAGCAGCGCCAGGTAGTTGAAGAGCGCGTCCGCCAGGTAGCCCTGATCGCGAAACTCCCCCACGAATGCGGCGCCATCGCGCTTGGAGTACGGCTTGCCCTGCGCGTTGACGATCATGGGCAGGTGCGCAAACTTCGGCACCGGCGCACCCAGCGCCCGGTAAAGCGCCACGTGCCGGTACGTGTTCTCCACGTGGTCGTCGCCGCGGATCACATGCGTGATCCCCATGTGAATATCGTCCACCACGTTGCCAAGGTGGAACACGGGCGAGCCGTCGGAGCGCACGATCACAAAATCCTTCAGATCCTTGGCTTCTTTGCGCAGCACGCCCTTGATCTCGTCCTGGAAGGTCACGTCCTCCGACGGCATCCGAAAGAGCACAGCCTCGCCTTTGCCGGTGCCGCCCTTGTCTTCCTTGTACGCCAGGCCACGCGCCAGCAGATCGTTGGCGGCCGCCACATGCGCCTCGCGCCGCGCCGACTGGTAGAGCGGCTCCGCATCCACGTTCAGGCCCAGCCAGGCCATCGCATCCAGCACCGCCCGCACCGCCTCGGGCGTCGAGCGCTCGCGGTCCGTATCCTCCACCCGCAGCAGGAACACGCCGCCATGATGCCGCGCAAATAGCCAGTTGAAGATCGCCGCCCGGATGTTGCCAATGTGCACCTGCCCCGTCGGGCTCGGCGCAAAACGCACGCGAACGCTCATATCATCGCCCCTTCTTCAGAAAATCGCCCAACAGCTTCTTGCCGACATCGATCGCCTCGGACGTCGGCGTCGAGGCCGGTTCCGTCTTGGTGGGGCTCGCCGGCGCCGCCGTCGTTCCGGGCTGTGCCGGCGCCGCCGGTTGCCCCTGCTGCGTCTGCCCGCCCAGCCACTTGCGCCCTTCTTCCATCAACGCATTCTTCGCCGCCTGGCCGGCCGCCTCGGCCACCGCCTTCATCAACGCCCGGTTGTCCAGCGTCGGATGCGTCACCGTCCCGCCGATCGGCACCTTCGCCGTCACGCCCTTCACATACTTGAACGCATCCTTGCCCACCAGCGCCTCGGTCAGCGGCACCTCCGCCGCATATTGCAGGGTCTGGTCCAGCCCGACCGAGCCCACCAGCACAATCTTGTTGCCGTCCGCACTGATCGTCAGCGGCGTCGCATGCACCCGCCCATCGCGGCATTCAAACCCGATGTGCTGATCCGGCACTTTGGTCTCGCTCGCATTCACCTTCAGCATCCCCAGCAACTGGCCCAGCAGCCCCGACGTGCCGATGCTGAGGTTGCGCATGTCCATCGCGCCCACAAACGTGGTCTCGGTCTTCACGGTCGGCCCCAGCGGCACCCGGCAGTTCTCCATCAAGAGATCCATGCGCCCGCTGCCAACCGCGCAGCCGGCAAAGATCGGATGAATGCGCGCCAGCAGCTTGGTGGCCATCTCGGCCGTCACCGTGACGTTGCTCAGGATCTGCGAGTGCTCCGGCATGAGCATCACGGGCGCCCCCGTCGCATCCAGATACGGCGACGCCACCAGCGTGCCGTCGTTGACCTGGGTGTGCAGCGCGACCCCCACGCGCCCCGCATGCGCACCCACCTTCAGATCAATATCCGTGGCCGTGATCCCGAACTCGCTGAAACGATCTGCGTGCAGGGCCGCGCGAGCCTCCGTCGTGCGCAGGATTTCCTGCCAGGTGCCGGCGCCCAGTTGCGTATCGAGTGTGAAGTCGCGCGCCGCCTTGCCCGCCATATCGGGGCGGTAGCCCGCAAACGCCTCCGTCAACGCCGCAATCTCCGTGCAATCGAGACCCAGGCTGCCGCGGAGTTGCACCGCGCGGATGTCGGCAAGGCCGCTGATCTCGCCCGAGGCCGACAGCGTCATCGGCGTGGACTCCAGGTTGAACGACGTCAGCCGAATCCGGTCGGCACCGCCGGACAGCTTGGCATCCAGCGACAAGGGGCCCTTGATGGGCAGCTCCTTTTTCAACCAGCCCGCGTCGCGACAAAAGGCCAGGACCTCCTCCATCGTGCCGCTGATCGCCACGCCCGCCTCGCCCAGTTTGAGAGGCGACTGCCCCTCCGCACCCGGCAGTTCCAACTGCGCCACCGCCGCCTTCACCGTCAGCGGCAGCCCATCCACGTTCAATTTGATCGCGCGCATCGCCACCGGCTTCATCGCCTCATCAAACCGGACGATCGCGCCCGCGGCAATGTCCACCTGCTCGCGCTTCAGCGGCTTCGGCGAGAACCCGGCCAGGTCCAGCGCCTTCAGCGATGCATGCACATCGAGTTGCCGCTCGGCCTTCGACGGGCTGTCCATCTTGAGCGATAGATTCAAATCGCCCGCGGCCTTGTACGCGCCCAGATCCACGAATTGCCCCAGCTCGGCCATGGCCTTGTCCAGGCTGACCGCCGCGGTCAACTGCGCCACCGACATATGCCCGCTGCCCTCGATCTTCGCGAATCCCGATGTCAGCGTCAGCCCATCCAGGCGGATCCCTTCGCCCGATAGCGCCCCCTGCGTGCTGAGCTTTACGGGCATCGACAGCGCCAACCGCTTCTCGCCTTGCTGCGCCGCCAGCGCCTCTAGCCCAACCGCCGCATCCCACGAGAGCGTAGTCCCATCCGTATCCACCTTCGCCTGCAGATCCAGCCGCCCGTCCGTGGGTCGCAGGTCGCCCTTCAATTTCAGCGTCTGCGGCACCTGCTCCGCGATCTTCGCCAGGGCCAGACTGCCCGACAGCCGCACGCCACCTTTCGGATAGGTCGTGCCGCCCGCCGTATCGAGATCACCCTCCACCTGCAGCTTCACCAGCGGCGACTCGATGGCGGCAGTCCGGATCGTCAGCACCTTCCCGGCACTCAAGACATCGACGCGAACCGTGGTCCCATCCAGGCGCGGCTGATCCGTTCCCAGCGCTCCCCCCGTGAAGGCCAGCTTCTCAATCGCCACCGTCGCCTGGGCATCCACGGTCTCGCCCGCCCCCATCTTCACCTGAGCCTTCAGCTTCACGTCGCCATCCACATCGGGAACCGACTCCATCCCGGGGCGCCCGGAGAGCCCCTGCACGCGAAGCCCCGCCATCGAGACATCCGCGTCGATCGTCCGGTCCGTCGCGGCCGCTGCCGCGTACGTCACATCCGCCCGCAGAATGCCCGCCGCCTGCAACCCACCGAGATCCACAAATTGCGACGCCTCGCGCAGCACCGCCGCCAGGTCCGCCTCGAGCCGCAGCACACAGCCCGTGGCGCCGCCACTACCCGTGGCACTGGCAAAGGGCGCGCGCAGCGACAGCCGCTCCACCTCCACCCCGCCCGCCGGCTGCATCGCCCCGGACGCGCTCAGCGCAATCGGTGCCGACATCTGGAACGAGGCGCCGTCGCGCGTACCCGCCACGCCACGCAGGGCGATCGCCGCGCGAAAGCGTAGCGCCTCCGCCTCGGTGGACGCGTGCACATCCAAGGCCAATGAGCCACCCGTCAGCCGCATGCCCTCGCGCAACTTCAGCGTGTGCGGCAATTGCGCCGCCACCTCCACCAGATCCACCTGCCCCGTCACCGCCAACGCCCCTTGCGGCAGCCGCGCCCCGGGCGCCATCGTCAAGGTCCCTCCCGCACTCACCGTCGCCAGCGCCGACTGCAGGGCCAACCGGTTGATCGCGATGCGCTCGCCCGTCCGCTGCACATCCACGTCGAACCGAATCGTGTCCGCCACCAGATGGTCCTTACCCAGCGCGCCACCTTCAAGCGACAGCCCGTTCACCGACGTCTGCCCGCCCAGCACCAACTCGTTCACGCCCTTGGCCTGCACCTTCAGCTCCGAGGTCAGGATGCCGGCCGTCAGCGGCATCGCCGGCACCGTCGCGCGCAACATCGAGAGCAACCCCAGATCGAAGCGGTCCGCACGCACCGTCGCGTTGGCCACAATGGCCGCCGGATCCAGGACCCCATCCGTCAGCAGGCGCACGTCGCCCCGCACCGTCACACCCGCCGGCGCCGCGTCCGTCGCCATGCCCGGCAGGCGGCTCGTCGCATCCAAGGCCAGCGTGATCGTCTCGTTCAGACTCGTGCAGTCCACCTGGACATTCAGCGCCATCGTCGTGTCGGGCTGGCCCGCCTGCTTGACCGTCAACGCGCCATCCTGCACCCGCAGCCGCACGGCCACATCCACCGGAATCGTCACGGGCCCCTTGGGCGCCGCTTCCGGTGTCGGCTCATCCGCCGAGGGCCCCTTCGGCGTCGGCGGCTTGGCCGACGGCTTCCCCCCGGGCGCACCAGCCGGCGCCGTTTCCGCCGCCTGCATCTTGTCCACCTGGCACCACACCCGCGGCGCGTCCACCGTCACGTCTCCCAAATCCTTCTTGCCGGCCACGGCGAGCTTCAACAGGCCCGTCGTCACCCGCAACGACCGCACCTCGCCGCCAAAGCGCCCCTGCGCATCCGCGTAGGCCAGCTCGTCAATCTTTACCCCGCTGAACCAGCCAAATGACCAGTCCCCGACCGCCAGCGTGCCCGGCGCCGCCGCATTCACCTTGCTCATCACCAGGCGCCGCACAGGCCCCGTCGACAGGATCGATGGCAGGGCCGCCACCAACGCCACGACGACCAGCAGCAAGACGCCCACCGTCACCAATACCGTCCGAATTCGCTTTGCCATCACGCCTGTTCTCCTTGCGCTCCGCTCTTGACGCCTCCGGGCAATTCCTTAAGCATGCGCTCTTTCTTGTAGGCGGCCCCATAACGGTGGACCGCCCATGCATAGCCGGGGGGATGTGGTTTATGGCCGGAGTCTTCAAAGCTTATGATATCCGTGGGATCTATGGCAAGTCGCTGACCGATGACCTCATGTTTCGCATCGGGCGCGCCTTCGCCACGTTCACCGGCTGCAAGTCCGTCGTCGTCGGCCGCGATATGCGCCCACACTCGGTGCCCCTCTTCCATGCCCTCGCCCGCGGCCTCACTATGCAGGGCGCCGATGTCATCGATATCGGCGTCTGCTCAACCCCCATGTCCTACTTCGCCACCGGCACCCTCCGCACCGATGCCGGCGTCATGATCACCGCCTCCCATAACCCCGGCGAGTGGAATGGCATGAAAATGACGCGCGACCGCGCCATCCCCATCAGCGGCGCCACCGGCATCGCCGACATCGAACGCATCGTGAACGAAAATGCCTACGCCCCCGCCGCCGCACGCCCCGGCTCCATCCGCACAGTCGATGTCATCCCCGATTACATCGCCCATGTCCGCCCCCATGCCCAGCTCAAGCGCCCAATCCGTGTCGCCGCCGACATGGCCAACGGCATGGGCATCGTCGAGGCCCGCGCCCTCGAAGGCCTCATCGAGATGGACCGCCTCTTCAATGTCCTCGACGGCACCTTCCCCAATCATGAGGCCAACCCCCTCCAGCACGACACCTACGAGGCCCTCCAGGCCAAGCTTCGCAGCGGCCACTACGACTTCGGCATCGCGTTCGATGGCGACGCCGACCGCGTCGGCTTCACCGACGAAAAGGGCGCCATCATCCCCATGGATATCATGACCGCGCTGATCGCCGAGGATATCCTCTCGCGCCAGAAGGGCGTCATCTTCTACGACCTGCGCAGCAGCTGGGCCGTGAAGGAAGTCATCGAACAGGGCGGCGGCACCCCCATGATGAGCCGCGTCGGCCACGCCTTCATCAAGCAGCAGATGCGCGATAACGATGCCCTCTTCGCCGGCGAGCTCTCGGGCCACTACTACTTCCGCGACAACTTCTACACCGAAAGCTCCAGCATGGCCGTCCTCGCCGTCGCCAATATCGTCAGCCGCGCCCAAAAACCCCTCTCGGAACTGGTCAAGCCCATCCAACGCTATTTCGCCAGCGGCGAAATAAACTCGGAAGTGCACGACACCGCCGCCGTCCTCGCCCGCCTCAAGGCCCGCTACCACGATGGGCGCCTGCTCGAGCTCGATGGCATCTCGGTCGAGTACGCCGACTGGTGGCTCAACGTCCGCGTCTCCAACACCGAGCCGCTGATCCGCCTGAATCTCGAAGCCAAATCCCGCGCCCAGATGGAACAAAAGCGCGACGAGGTCCTGTCCCTCATCCGGCAATGA
>CAZWQJ010000023.1:32599-33941 GCA_964635825.1 uncultured Victivallales bacterium
CACCCCATGACCACCTCCTCCCTCTTCACCAAAACCGCCGAAAAGTTCCGCGAAGTCTACGGCCGCCCGCACACCGTCGCGGCCTACGCGCCCGGCCGCGTGGAGGTCTTGGGCAATCACACGGATTACAACGAAGGCTACGTGCTCTCCGCCGCCATCGACTGCGGCACCTGCTTCCTCGCCGCCCCCGCCCCGGGCCCCGTCTGCCGCCTCACGGCCGGCGATCTCATGGACACCGTCTCCTTCCCGGCCGACCACCCCACCCGCCTGCGCGGATGGGTCAACTACGGCCTCGGCGTCTTCGCCGGCCTCCGCCAGATCGGCGCCCCCGCCCAGGCCTTCGATGGGCTATTCTTCAGCGATGTGCCCCACGGTGCCGGACTCTCCAGCTCCGCCGCCCTCGAAATCGCCACCGGCCTCGGACTGGCCGCCCTCTACGGCATGGACGTGCCACCCGTCGATCTCGCCCGCATCGGCCAGAAGGCCGAACACGAGTTCGCCGGCGTCAAGTGCGGCCTGCTGGACCAACTCTCCAGCCTCTTCGGCGAACAGGATCGCCTGGTCATGACGGACTTCCGCTCCCTGGAGATCCAGACCGTGGACCTCGGCCACGAGGCCGCCTTCCTGATGTGCCGCACCCACGCGCGCCATGCCCTCGTGGACGGCGAGTACAACCAACGCCGGCGCCATTGCGAAGAGGCCGCCTCGTTCTTCAGCCGCGTCTTGCCTCACCCCGTTCACGCCCTTCGCGATGTCTCCTGGACCGAGTGGGAAGCGCACCAGGCCAAGATGCCCCCCCTCACCGCCCGCCGCGCCGCACACCCCATCGGCGAAAATGAACGCGTGCTCGCCGGCCGCGATTGCCTCGCCCGCGGCGACCTCGCCGGCTTCGGCAAACTCATGTACGCCTCTCACGATAGCTCACGCCGCTACTTCGAAAACTCCTGCCCCGAACTCGACACACTGGTTGACGCGGCCCACGCTCGCCCCGACGTCTTCGGCGCGCGCCTCTCGGGCGGCGGATTCGGCGGCAGTGTCGTGGCCCTCGTACACCCCAGCGACGCGCGCCAGGTCGGCAACGAGTTGCGCGCCGCCTACGCCCGCACCTACGGCTCCCCCTGCGACGTCCGCGTCATCCAACCGTCCGCCGGCGCACGCGTCCTGCCGCCCTGAAGCACATGCCACCGCCGCCCAATATCGTCCTCATCACCTCGGACCAGCAGCGGCGCGATTCACTCGCGGCCTACGGCAGCACGTTCACCCAAACCCCGGGCACCAACCGGCTCGCCGCCGAAGGCGTCGTCGCCGAGCGCGCCTACTGCACCAACCCCGTCTGCACCCC
>CAZWQJ010000024.1:0-15481 GCA_964635825.1 uncultured Victivallales bacterium
GGGCCGAAGGCGACCACCCTTTTGGCGGGGCGCTCGACGAGCTGCGGCTGAGCCGCGCGGCACGCTCTGCGGCCTGGCTGCGCGCGGCCTATCGCACCGTGGCGCAGCCCGGAAGCTTCGCCACCTACGGCCCCGTGGAAAGTGCGGTGGACCCCGACGCTGACGGCGATGGGATGCCTGACGCGTGGGAGCGGCTGCACTTCGGGGACACGAATACCGACGGGACTGGCGACTGGGACGGGGACCGCCTGCGCGACAGGGACGAATACGTGGCGGGAACCGACCCCACCAACGCGGCCAGCCGCTTAAGCATGTTCATTACTGCCGCCGGCGCGGCGCCATGGGTCGGTTTCAACGCCGTGCCCGTAGCAGGCGGCACGGATGAGGCGCGGCTCTACTCGCTGGAAAGCGCCACCAGCCTGATGGAGGCGGCCTGGTCGGGCGTGCCGGGCTGGACGAATCTGGATGGGCTGCAGGGGGACGTGCTCTACACCAACCCCGCGAGCCAGGGCGCCGTCTTCTATCGCGCGAAGACCTGGCTGATCCCAACGGTGGAACCATGAGTGCGCTGTCCTGTCCAACCTGTCCAACGACGCGCTCCGGACCAGGGCTTGCGCCGGTAGACGCGGCGCCCCCGCCGCGTTTTCCGTTTTCACGCGACGAGGGTGTCGCGTCTACGATCGGCATCCCGGACGGTTGCAGCATGCCAATGACCGCGCACGATCTGCCGGCGGGCGAGAACGCCAATGAGGTCGTGGATGAAACCTGAGCTGACGAGCATGCTTCGCGGGCTCATGGTCCTGTTCGCGGCAGGGCTGTGGTCGGCCGCGGCAGCACCCGCTCTCGGGCAGGTGGTGATCAGCGAGTTCATGGCGATCAACGATAGCGGCATCGTGGATGACGATGGCGACCGCTCGGACTGGATTGAGATCCAAAACCGGTCCGGCGTGGAGGTCAACCTGGCGGGATGGCGTCTGACGGACAACGCCGCAAACCTGACCAAATGGACGTTCCCCTCCGTTGCGTTGCCGCCCAATGGGTATCTGGTCGTCTTTGCGTCCAACAAGGCCCGCACCAACGCGGCGACACCCCTTCACACGAATTTTCGGCTGGACGGCGGTGGCGAATATCTCGGACTGATGAAACCGGATGGCATCACGGTCGCCGATGCGTATGCTCCGACCTATCCGCCTCAGCAGCCGGATGTGTCGTACGGCTGGACAACACAGCTGCAGCCGGTGGCCACGCTCGTGCCCGCGGGCGCGCCATGCCGCATCCTGGCTCCCGTCGACGGCTCGCTGGGGCCCAACTGGATCGCGGGCAACTTCGACGACCAAGCCTGGCAGCAGGGAGCCACCGGCGTCGGCTACGACCGCGGCACCGGCTACGAGGACTTGGTCGCGACCGACGTCGAGTCGCTGATGTACGGCAGAGCCACGGGCTGTTACGTCCGCATCCCCTTCACGGTGACCAACGCCGCGGCCCTCGACGCGCTCGAACTCGCGATGAAGTACGATGACGGTTTCGTGGCCTACCTCAACGGGCGACGCATCGCCGCGGCCAATGCGCCGGACCCGGCCGTCTGGAGTGATGCGGCGACGGCGGAGCATCCCGACAGCCAGGCGATCGTGGATGAGGTGTTCACCGTGCCCGATGCCCGCGACGTGCTGGTCACCGGCACGAACCTGCTGGCCATTCACGGGTTGAACCGCGATGGGGTTCCGATCATCGCTGATTTCCTGATCCTGCCGGAACTGCGCGGCCTGGCGGGCATGCCCACCCGCGACTTCCTGTCGGCCGCCTCCCCGGGCTACGCCAACGATGCCGTTGCCGGCGCGGTTGCGTTTACGCCGGCGAGCCGCACGTTCCTCGATCCGGTTACGGTGGCCCTGTCCGCGGTGCCGCCGGACTGCACGATCCGTTACACGCTGGACGGAACGGAGCCCACCACCAACTCGGCGCTCTACACGGCGGCGCTGACGTTGACGAACAGCACGCGCGTGCGGGCCCGCGCCTACTTGGGCGGCGCCGGCGGACCGCTGAGCTACGCGGCCTACTGTCGGCTGCTGCCGGAGGCCGCCGCGTTCCAGTCGACCATCCCGCTCGTACTCGTCGACAACTTCGGCCAGGGGGCCATTCCCACCTCGGACACGAAGCAGGACGCGGCCATGATGGTGTTCGAGCCTGTCAACGGCGTGACCACGCTGACCAACCCTCCGGCGATCGTCACGCGCGTCGGACTGCGCACACACGGGGCGACCACCATTCGCGACGCTTACCATAAACCGAACCTCGACGTGGAGTCGCGGGACGGCGCCGGCAACGGTCGCAGCATCGCGCCGCTGGGAATGCCGGCGGAATCCGACTGGGTGCTGTCGGCGGGATGGGACTACGATCGCCCGGGGCTGCGCAATCCGTTCGCTTACGAGCTTTGCCGACAAATCGGGCAGTACGCCAGCCGCACGCGTTTCTGCGAGGTCTATCTGAACGTTGACGGAACGCCCCTGACGTCGCTGAACTACTCCGGTCTCTACGCCTTCGAGGAACGCATCAAACGCGGCGACCAGCGCGTGGCCATCGCCAAGCTTTCCACCGCTGACAATGCGGAGCCGGCCATCACCGGCGGGTACATCTTCCGGCGCGACAAGACCGACGGGGGCACGTTTTCGTTCAGCGCGGGAGGAAGCGCCCTGCAATATGTGTACCCGGATGGCCCGGAAATCACGGCCGCCCAGAAGACCTGGCTGACGGGCTACATCGATGCGTTTGCGGCGGCGCTGAACGGGCCGGATTACCAGGACGACAGCGTGGGCTATGCCGCCTACATCGACGTGCCGAACTGGATCGACGAACACATCCTCAATATGTTCTGCAAGTGTGTCGACTGGCCGGTGTTCAGCACGTACTTCAACAAGGACCGCGGCGGCAAGCTCTGCGTGGGGCCGCCATGGGATTTCGACCGCTCGATGGGATCCCCCGACACCCGCGACATCCCGCACAACACGTGGGACACGGGGAACAAGTTCTCCCAGGCTTGGTGGAGCCGGCTCTTCCAGGATCCGGATTTCTGGCAACAGTACGTGGACCGTCTGGCCGAGTTGCGTCGCGGGCCGTTGAGCGGGTCCAACCTTGCGGGCACCATCGACGGGTTCGTCGCCGAGATCGGCGGGGCCGGCGACCGGGACGTGCAGCGCTGGATGGCCTCGGTGCCCCCCGCGCACGGGTCGTGGATGGGAGACGTCGTTGACCTGAAAACCTGGCTTACGAATCGAGCCGCTTGGATCGAGTCCCAGATCATCCAGGCGCCGATCATTTCGCCGGCCGGCGGGTGGGTGACGCCGGGCACGGCCGTGTTCCTCAATGTCCCCCCACACACCGTCGGGTATTACACGCTTGACGGATCCGATCCGCGGGCGCCGGGCGGAACCCCCTCGCCGGCGGCGCTCGCGTACACAGGCCCGTTCCAGATTCTGACCGATACGCTTGTGCAAGCCCGCGCGTGGAATGGCGCGGCGTTCGCCGGCGCGCCCCAATACGGGCCGTGGAGCCCTCTGTCGCAGGCGCTCTACATCGTCGCGCCCGCCCGGCTGGCGGTTGCGGAGGTCATGTACCATCCGCGCGCCCCGAGCCGCGCGGAGGCCGCCCAGGGCTTTACCAGCGGCGATTTTGAGTTCATCGAACTGCAGAATGTTGGACCGGCGGCCGGCGGCCTGCTGGGGGCGCGAATCGACGACGGAATCGCGTTTGACTTCACCACGGGCCGCGTGGCGCGGCTGGAACCCGGCGAGTGCGTGGTGGTCGTGCGCAATCTCGCGGCTTTCACCAATCGCTACCCGGCCTGGTTGAGCATGAAGATTGCAGGCGGTTTCGAGGGCTCGCTGAGTGACGCCGGCGAACGCGTGGAGATCATTTCGCCGGCGGCGTCCGGCGGCATCGCGTTTACTTACGGGTCGGACCGCGGCTGGCCGGAGGCGGCGGATGGCGCCGGGCATTCGCTCGTGCCACTGGTGACGGACGGCCAGAGCAACGCGCTGGACTACGGGGGCAACTGGCGGGCGAGCGCGTTCATCGACGGATCGCCGGGCGTGGCGGACCCCGAGCCGGCGCGCGAGGTGGTACTCAACGAGGTGGTGGCGCACACGGACTACAGCAACGCGGTGCTGCCCGAGTACGATTCGAACGATTGGCTGGAGCTCTTCAACCCGGCAACGTCGTCCGTCAGTCTGGCCAACTGGTTCCTGAGCGACGACAAGGACGGTCTGCGCAAGTGGGCGATTCCGCCGACCAACGTGCTGCAGGCGGGCGCGTGGGTTCTATTTGACGAGGTGAGCGGCTTCCACAGCCCGCTCACCAACGGCTTCGGGTTGAACAAGGCGGGCGAGACGGTGTTTCTGAGCCACCTGCCGGGCGGCGGGCTCGACCGTGTGGTGGACGCCGTGCGCTTCAAAGGCCAGGAGAACGGCGAGAGCCTGGGGCGCTACCGCGATGGCGAGACCTACTGGTACGCGCTGACGCCGACGCCGGGGGCAGCCAACGGGATGCTGACCGCCAGCGTCGTGATCAGCGAGTTCCTGTACCACCCGGCGACCACAGGCGATGAGGCGCTTGTGGAGTTCGTCGAGGTCCACAACGCGCAGAGCGTAACCGCGGAGCTGTGGACGGCGGACGGGCCGTGGCGGCTGGACGGGGGCGTGAGCTACACGTTTGAGGCGGGGGTGACGCTGACGCCGCAGGAGCGGATGGCGGTCGTGGGGTTCGATCCGGTGAGCAACGCGGTGGCGCGGGCGAACTTCCTGGCTGCCCACGGGCTGAGCGAGGGCCAGGTGCGGTTGTATGGACCCTATCTCGGTCAGCTCGACAACCGCGGCGAGCGGCTGGCACTGGAGAAGCCGCTGGCGCCGGACCTGCCGATCGAACCCCTCGTGTGGGTGATTGTCGACGAGGTGATCTACTTCGACAACGTGCCGTGGCCGGCGGGGGCCGACGGCACGGGCCGCTCGCTGGCTCGGATGCAACCGGAGGTGTCGGGGCGCGACCCCGCAAACTGGTACGTGGCGTTGCCGCCGACGCCGGGGCTGGGACCCGGGCGGGTCGGGCTGTCGACTCCGGAAGACGAGGCGGTGGTCTTTGCTCAGAACGACGAACTGCTGTCGGCGGTCGTGGACCCCGTGCTGGTTACCGGATCGTCGCCGCGGGTGGCCTTCTATTGGGGAGACGAACGGCTGGATACGGACGATGGGGCGCCGTTCACGGCGACGGTGCGGTTGCCCGCCGCGGGGCGCTACGCGCTGCGGGCCGAACTGACGGATGCCGAGGGGGTGTGGACCTCGCGGACGGTGTGGGTGACGGCGCTGGCGCTGTCGAATGCGGTGGTGACGGCCGTGGACGACCTGACGGCGACGGCGCAGGGAGAACTGCAGGGGGCGGCGCCGGCGTCGGTGTTCGTACACTGGGGGCCGACCGACGGCGGCACGAACTTGGCCGCGTGGGCGTCCGCGGCTGCCGTGGGTACGGTGAGTAACGCCGCATTCAGCGCGCGGCTCGACGGTCTGCTGCCGGGGCGCAGCCATGCGGTGCGCTTCAGCGCCGTGGTGGGCGCGCGGCGCGGCTGGTCGCCGGCTGCGACGGTCTTCACGACGCAGAGCAATACGAACTGGCCCTACCGCGCGACGATCCGCTTCGACGGCTACACGGACGCGGAACCGTTGGCGAACTTTCCGGCGCTCGTGCGGTTCGGCACCAACCTGGCCGGCTTTGCGTACAGCCAGTTCGGCGGCACGTGGGCCAGCCTGCGCTTCACCGACGCGGCGAGCGGCCAGCCGCTGCCCTACGAGGTGGACGTGTGGAATACCAATGGGGAAAGCGCGGTGTGGGTGCGGGTGCCGGCGCTGACCAACGGGACGGCGATCCGCGCGTACTGGGGGCTCGCGGGGGCGACCAGCCCGCCACCGACGGCGGCGCGCGGCGCGGTGTGGCAGAGCGACGACGAGGCGGTGTGGCACTGGCAGGGCGGCTTACAGGATGCCACGTGGCGGGGGTACGAGGCGGTCAACCAGGGCGCGACGCAGACCGCCGGCGTCGTGGGGGCGGGGCGCGGCTTCGACGGGGTGAGCAACGCGATCGTGCTGCCGCTGCCGGCCTCGTGGTACGGGACCAACCTCTCGGCGCTGACCGTCAGCCTGTGGGTCAAGCCCGCGGCGACGCAGGCGTGGCGCGCGACGCCGTTTGGCTGCAGCAGCACGAATGCCGCGCTGTACCTGGCGCTGAACTCGGACCCGCGGACACTGAAGTGGCTCAGCGGTTTTGGCCCGTCCGAAGTCCCCGGCCCGGCGTACGACCCGGGCGCCTGGCAGCTGATCTCGCTGGTCCTGAGCAACGGCACGGCCCGCATCCAGAAGAACGATGGGGCCCTGATGGTGGCCGGTTCGTACACGCCGTTCACGCCCACGAACGCGCCGGTGCTGGGCCGGCGCGCGGGCGCGGGCAATTTCTTCGCCGGCAGCGTGGACGAAGTGCGCCTGAGTCGCGCCGTGCGCTCCGCGGCCTGGCTGCGCGCGGCGTACCGCACGGTCGCGCAGCCCGGAAGCTTCGCCACCTACAGCCCCGTGGAAAGCGCGCTGGACATGGACGCCGACGGCGACGGGATGCCGGACGCGTGGGAGCGCACGCACTTCGTGGACACGGCCCGCGACGGGACCGGCGACTGGGACGGGGACGGCCTGCGTGATGGCGACGAACACGTGGCGGGCACCGACCCCACCAACGCGGCCAGCCGCTTAAGCGTGTTCATTACCGCCGCCGGCGCGGCGCCATGGGTCGGTTTCAACGCCGTGCCCGTGGCAGGCGGCGCGGACGGGGCGCGGCTCTACTCGCTGGAAAGCGCCACCAGCCTGATCGAGGCGGCCTGGTCGGGCGTGCCGGGCTGGACGAACCTGGATGGGTTGGCGGGGGACGTGTTCTACACCAACCCTGTGCTCGACAACCCCACCTTCTATCGCGCCAAGACCTGGCTCATGCCGGCGGTGCCGCCATGACGACAAAGCCCGGTCCAGCAATTCGCATGTTGGCCAGGATGCGTACGGGAGACGCGGCGGTCCCGCGGCATTTATCGCTTTCACGCGACGAGGGCGTCGCGTTTACGTTGGCTAAGGCGCTCGGCCTCGCGGTTGGTTTGCTGGCGCTGGTGCTGGCCGTTCGTACGGCTTACGCGCAAGCGCTCCTTGATGTCTGCGTGCAAGATGTACCCGGTGTTGTGGTTACTGGCGCAAACGGCGCAACCAATACGGTTCAATTCACTCCTGACCTGGGGGTGAGCAATCAGTGGACCGCCTTGACGAACCTGTACACAACGGCCTATCGATGGACATTCGCGGACACGGGCGGGGCGGGGGCTCAGCGCCGCTTCTACCGCGTGGTGACCGTGCCGGGAGCTCATTTCGACGCGTCCAGGGCCACCAGCGCCAACGATGCGATTGTGCTTTGCCAGCTTCCGTCCGGTGCCATTGTAGAGGCGTTGCCGCCGGTTTTCATTTCGCCATATGTCGCCAATCTGGCCGCGATGGGGTTGGTGGCGGCCAGACAGCATCCGGGCGCCGTGGAGAAATGGATGCGCTGGTATGTCGCACACCTTAACGCCACGGATGCGTGGAATATCAATAACGGCGGCACGATCTACGACTACAACGTGGACGATCAAGGCCATGAGACGCCAACGTATGATGCGGACTCCACCGATGCCTACGCGGCAACCTTCCTGAGCCTGGCGCGCATGTACTTTGAGAGCGGCGACACGAATGCGCAGGCCTACATCCGGTCCATCAAGACGAACCTGGAAAATATTGCCGATGTGGAGTTCAAGACCGCACAGTCCGATGCGCTCACGGTCGCCAAGCCGAACTACCCAGTGCGATATTTGATGGACAACATCGAGGTGTGGCGCGGGCTGACCGATTTCGCCTTGCTGGAAGCCTCGGCATGGGACGATGCCGGCAAACAACGCCTTTATTCGGCGCAGGCCGCCAGAATCGCCAGCTCCATCGAGTCCGAAATGTGGAACCAGGCGGAAGGCTGGTACTGCACGGCCGTCCACAAAGACGGAACCAAGGAAACGATCCACTGGGCCGAGTGGTATCCTGATTCCGTCGCACAACTCTTCCCGATTATCTACGGCCTCATCGCGCCAACGTCCGCGCGCGCGGTTGCGTTGTATGCGCAATTCAACACTTCATGGCCCGCCTGGACGGCTGGCCAGCGTGGCGGCGACGTGTTCCCGTGGGCCATGGTCGATTATGCAGCCGCCGCCATGGGCGATACGGCGCGCAGAACAGCGTACAACCAGTGGGTTGCCACGAACTACCCCTCGTATCAATGGCCGTGGCATGTCGGGGAAGGCGGCTTCTTTTCCCAGGCCAACCTGCTGCAATAGGCATGATCAGCGGACAGACCATTCAACACGATTCGTACGGCCGGACGACGTCCGCCCCATTGAGGAAGTTCTGGCGAACCGAAAGAGGAAGAAGACGGACCGAACTGGACGAACCTGGAAGGGCTGCAGGGGACGTGCGCTACACCAACCCCGCGAGCCCGTGCCCCGCCTTCTGTTGCGCGAAGACGTGGCTCATACCCGCGGTGGTGCCTTGACGACTATGTACGGAGTGGCAATTTGCATGTTAGCTGCGCGCGGTAGACGCGGCGCCGCCGCCGCGCTTGCGATGAGGACGCGACGAGGGCGTCGCGTCTACGTGCATCGCGCGCGGACCTGGCTCATGCCGGCGGTGCCGCCATGACGTCGATGACTCCGCCGCATACCGTCGAGAACGACCTCGACCGCGAGAACATCCGGGCGCTGCCGTGGGCGCTGAGAAGGGAACCACAAATGGACACCAATCGACACGAATGGACGCTGATATGTTGATCGAGAAGGGCTTCCGCTCTGCCGGCAGGAGGGGTGTCGACTTTCGCGGGGCGCCGTTCTGGTCGTGGAACGACGCGCTGGAGCCGCGTGAGTTGCGCCGCCAGGTGCGCGAGATGGCTCGCGTGGGCCTTGGCGGTCATTTCATGCATGCCCGCGCGGGCCTGATCACCGAGTACATGGGCGACCACTGGATGCGCTGCATCGGCGCGGCCATCGCCGAAAGCAAGAAGCAGGGGATCAAGGCGTGGTTGTACGATGAAGACACCTGGCCCAGCGGGTTCGCGGGCGGGGCCGTGCGGGCGAAAGGGCCGGAATACTGGGCGAAGTATCTCCTGATGGAATTGGTTGCACCCGGTGATTTGCAGCTCAAGGAACATACCGTCGCCCTCTTTGCCGCCCGCAAGACCGATGCCGGGCTTGCCGATTTTCGCCGGATTTCGCGCGACCAGGCGCTCACGGCAAATGCCGATACGATTCTCCACGTGTACTGGGCGACCCGCTATTATGTCGACCTGCTCAGCGAGAAGGTGGTGCGGACGTTTATCGATGAGCAGTACGAACCCTACCGCAGGAAGTTCAAGCAGCATTTCGGCAAGACCATCCCCGGCGTGTTCACCGATGAGCCGGCCTTTGTCGAATATGGCTCTGATGGATTGCCGTACACCGACGGGTTTTTCGATCGGTTTGCGGTGACATGGAATTATGATCTGCGGGATTTCCTGCCGCAGTTGTTTTTCAATGCGGGTGATTACCGGAAGGTTCGCTACCATTTTTGGCGGCTGGCCACGGAGTTGTTCGTCAACGCGTTCAGCCGGCAGATTTACGAGTGGTGCGACGCCAACAACCTGCAGTTCACCGGGCATTATCTGTTTGAAGACAATATCCGGTTTCAGGTTGGCCGGCTCGGGGCGGTCATGCCGCACTACGAGTTCCAGCATATCCCCGGCATTGACCTGCTGACGCGGGGGATCGGCGACCCGCTGCTGTGCAAACAGGCGAGCAGTGTGGCCCATCAGATGGGCGGGCGTCGGGTGATCTCCGAAATGTACGGCTGCAGCGGCTGGAACGTCAGCTTTGAGGATCTCAAGTGGATCGGCGAGTGGCAATCCGTGCAGGGCGTGAACCTGCCCTGCCAACATCTGGAGCTGTATTCCGCCAAAGGTTGCCGCAAGCGCGATTATCCGCCGTCGCTTTATTACCAGCAACCCTGGTGGGACGACTATCGCCTGTTCAACGATTACTTCGCCCGCCAGCTGTTCATGCTCACGCGCGGTAAACGGGCGGTGGACATTCTGGTGCTGCACACGATCGAGAGTGCGTGGACCGAGTTCATCGCGCCCGCCACGCCGCAGGTGGATGAATTGAACCGCGAGTTGACGTCGCTGACGCGCAGTCTACTTGGCATGCATCGCGATTTCGACTTCGGCGACGAGACCATCCTCAGCCGTCACGGCCGAATCGCCGGGCAGAAATTCAAGGTGGCGAAAGCGGGCTACCAGGTCGTCATTGTACCGCGCTGCATCACCATCCGTTCAACGACGCTGCGCCTGCTCGAGACGTTTGCGGCGGCCGGCGGCGCGCTGCTCATGCTCGGCCCGCCGCCTGAACGCGTGGATGGCGCCGTATCAAACGCCGCAGCCGCGCTGTGGAGACGAGCGAAGCGCGTCACCCCGAAACCCGCCGCGATTGCAAAAGCACTCGCCGCCGCGCGGCCGCGGACCATCAGCGTGGCCGATTCACGCGGCCGCGAGATTGCCCATCTCTACGTGCACCAGCGGCACCTCAAGGAAGGCGAACTGTTCTTTCTCGCCAATATCGATCCCGACAAATCCGCCGATGCGACCGTTCGCATTTCCTTCCGAGGGCGAGTGGATGCGTTCGACTGCAACAGCGGCGCGATGCGCCCACTGAGTTGCACGGCAGGCAAAGACGGTGTGAGCCTGAAGCTGCATTTCGCGGCGAAAGGATCGCATCTGCTGATGGTGCGACGGGGGGCCAAGCCGGTCACGCGCAAAGCCGGACCGCGTGTGCCCGTTGCAGCCAAAAATCTTACCAACCGGTGGGAGATGCACCGCCAGGAGCCCAACGCGCTCACGCTGGATTACTGCCGGTATCGTATCGGCGAGGGGGACTGGTCGCCGCGCCTGCCCGTCATCGACGTTCAGCATGAGCTCAACCAGCTCGCTGCCGAGGTGAGCGTGCAGCTCGAGTATACGTTCGACTCGCAGCTCGACCCCAGCCATCCGCGCGACGTGAACCTGGTGATGGAGGAACCCGATCAATACGAAATCACGCTGAACGGCCAGCCAGGCCCCAAGCCCTCGCGCGAGTGGTGGCGCGACATCGCCTTCCGCAAGGTCAACATCGCACCACTCATGCAACGCGGGACAAACACCATCCTGCTGCGGCGCAAGTTTCTGCCGACGGCTGTCCGCCACGAGCGGATGAAGACCGCCACGGGCGACATGGCCCGCTGGCTGAAACACGGCGTCGAGTTCGAGAGCATCTATATCGTCGGCGATTTTGCGGTCGGGTCGGTCGGCGCGTTTTCCGATCTGGAACGCCGCGCGGTGGAAACTGATGGCCCGTTCAGGCTGGCAAACGACGTGGCCATGGCGAACACGGGCGACCTGACGCCGCAGGGGCTGCCGTTCTTCGCCGGCAAGGTGGCCTTGTCGCAATCCATTGAATTGAGCGCAGACTTCCTCCGGCGCGGCCGCCGCATTTGCATCGAGATGGACCGCCCCGACGCCATCGTCACCGGCGTTTCGGTCAACGGCACGCCGGCTGGCAAGCTCATCTGGCAGCCGTTCGCGCTCGACGTGACCGATCTGCTTCGCGTCGGCACCAACCACGTCGCGATCGAACTGACGGGAAGCTGCCGGAATCTGCTGGGCCCGCACCATCATGCCAACGGCGAGTTGTATGCCGTGTCGCCCCGCAGCTTTGAGCGATCTCGGGCCGCAGTCGGCTGGACGCCGGTGGGCAGTCCGCCCGCAGCCGCGGTCCAGGATGACGGCTGGCGCGATCGCTACTGCTTCGTGAAATTCGGGCTCACGACCACGCCGAGGCTGCGGGCGTATGCGGGGCGGGTTGCCGGGCGCTGACGATCGAATTCGATAGATAACGACGAGTTCACAACACGACAAGAAGGGAAAACGCCATGACCGAGATCCTGTGTAAGCCAGACTACGAGCAGCAAACCGCCGCCAGCCGCGACCGCCGCATGCAGTGGTGGCGCGAGGCGCGCTTCGGCATGTTCATCCACTACGGGCTTTACTCGCAGGTGGGGCGCAACGAGTGGGTGATGACCCTCGAGAACATCCCCATCCCGGAATACGAGAAGCTTGCCGATACGTTCAATCCCAAGCCGGGCGCTCCACGGGAATGGGCCGCCCTGGCCAAGGCCGCCGGCATGAAGTACATGGTCATGACCACCCGCCACCACGAGGGCTTCTGCCTCTGGGACTCGAAGGTCAACCCCTACAATTCGGTCAACTACGGGCCGAAGCGTGACCTCGTGCGCGAGTTTGTGGACGCGTGCCGGGAGTTTGATCTGCGCATCGGCTTCTACTCCTCGCTGATGGACTGGCATCATCCGGACGGCTGGCGCTGCGCGTTCGACACCGAGGCCCGCGGGCGGTTCAACCGCTACATCCGCGACCTGAACACGGAGCTGCTCACGCAGTACGGGAAGATCGACATCCTGTGGTACGACGTGCCGCTGCCGATGCAATCCTGGGAAGGCTGGGACTCCCTGAAACTCAACCAGCACATGCGGTCGCTCCAGCCCGACATCATCCTCAACGACCGAAGTCATCTGCCGGAGGATTTCGGCACCCCCGAAGGGCATCTGACCGCGGCCGACCGCGACTGGGAAGCCTGTATGACGTTCAACGACATCAGTTGGGGCTACGTCGACAGCAAGCAGGCGGCGCCCTACAGCTACACCCCGCAGCGCATCCTCAAGATGCTCAACACCTGCGCCCGCGATGGCGGGAATCTGCTCCTAAACATCGGGCCGACGCCGGACGGTTCGGTTCCGGAAGAAGCCGTGGAGCCACTCACCGCCGTCGGCGACTGGCTGAAGGAGAACGGCCGCGCGGTCTACGGCAAGCTCGTCCGCAGCAAAGGCTGGACGGACAAGCCCTTCGGCGGCAACGGCGTGTCCGAGCCTTCCTCCGACGGCAAGTCGGTCTTCCTCTGGAACTGGATCTGGCCGACGGGCGGGTCGATGGCCATCGGCGGCTATCGGCAGGCTCCCAAAGCCGTGCGCCTGCTGAAGGATGGAACCCCGCTGGACTTCGAACTGGTTGGGCACCGGCTGATACTGAAAAACCTCCCCAAGACGCCGCCCGACACGCATGCCGGCATCACGGTGATCGAACTGCAGTTCGACGGGCCGCCGCAGTACACGTTCGCCAGCTACTACCCGCAACTCCACGGTGGGCGGGACATCACCGGCGGCGAGAGGCGATAGGAGCAAGTGATAGGAAGCCGCTTTTCAGTCGCGCATCTGGCGCAGTGCCAACAGATGAATCGTTTGTGAGACTCGTTTCAGGTTTCGGGTTTCGGGTGTCAGGAAGGCCTGAAATCCGAAACCTGATCGCTCTCATAAGCTCAGTCACGAACGGACGCAACGGAAAACAACCGATGAAAGCAGCCGGTCTGGCCTTATTCCTTCTGATCGCAGCCGCAGTCTGGCCGGGGGCCGCGCCTGCCATTTCCTCCAACAGCACGGAAATCCAGGCCGTGCCACCGCCCCATTCGACGGGCTTGGGGCAGGCGGGCGAGGTGACGGCTGGCGGCAGTGGGGAAGAGGCGAAGCCGCGGCAGGATGCTGAACGGAAGGTGCACAGACAGCACCATCCGGCAGGCCCGGTCGTGGCTGTTGCCGAGGGCGATGGCGAGCCGCGGAGTGTGGGGAGCTATTGCGTGCGGGTCTATTCCCACGCGAACCCGGACTTTCCGACGGACGATTTCATCTGTGGACTTGTGCGCGCTCGCGATGGCGTTGTTGAGAATCTCGTGTTTGCGGACATTGATCATGACGGCAGCCTGGAAATCGTGGTCGTGATTCGTTCGGTCGGCACGGGTTCCTATCTGTCCGCGGATGCGTTCACATTGAAAGGCCAGCAACTTTCCTTAGCGGCGACGGTGTCCGGTCTGCCCAAGGACGCCGACTGTGTGGCCGCCCTGCGTGAGAACGTCAAAAAGTCGCCGAACCCGGCGTCGGAGGACGAGGCTCGCAAGCTCGCCTGCGCGACCAGCCAGCAGTTGAGTGTGGCGCTTGATCCGCCGACCTATTGGCGAAGTCAGAGCGGGGAGCGATTCGTCGCCCGCTATGGCGCACTTTCCGACGGCAGTCTCTCCCTTGTCAAAGTGATCATGCCGGACGGGCAAGAGGCGACGCTGCCGCAAGCGCTATCCGCCTCCGGTGCGCGATTTACCGATGAACGCAATGTCGTCTGGTGGGAGCATCAAGGGACGGTACGTGTGGATATCCGACGTGAGAACGGCGCGTGGGACGAGAATCGATGGGAATTGCGACCCGATCCGGGGAGGCGCTGATCTGCCCAAGTGCCGCTTGGGGCATACAAACGATCCCGGCAGCGGGCATGCTGCTGGGTACATGTATCTGACTCTGAAAGGGAAATCATGAGGACAACAGCAAGACGCTACACCGCCGCCGCAAAACGCTACGCATCGATGACGTACAATCGGTGCGGCAAAAGCGGTTTGAAGCTCCCGGCGATCTCGCTCGGACTGTGGCACAACTTCGGCGCGGTGGACAAATTCGCAAACAGCCGGGCCCTGCTCCGCCGCGCGTTCGATCTGGGCATCACGCACTTCGACCTTGCCAACAACTACGGTCCGCCGCCGGGGAGCGCCGAGACGAATTTCGGGAAGGTCATGAAACTCGACTTTCTGCCCCACCGCGATGAACTCATCATTTCGTCCAAGGCGGGCTACTGCATGTGGGAGGGGCCGTACGGCGAGTGGGGCTCAAAGAAGAACCTGATTGCCAGCCTCGACCAGAGTCTCAAACGGATGGGACTCGCGTACGTGGACATTTTCTACTCGCACCGCTTCGATCCCGATACGCCGCTCGAGGAGACAATCGGAGCGCTCGATCTCATCGTCCGGCAGGGCAAGGCGCTCTACGCGGGCATCTCGAACTACCGGCCCGCGCAGACCGAGGAGGCGGCGCGCATCGCGCGGTCGCTGGGGCTGCGTCTGCTCATTCACCAGCCCGCGTACTCGATGCTGAACCGCTGGATCGAGACCGAGAGGCTTCTGCCGGTGCTCGAGCGCGAGGGGCTCGGCGCCATCGTCTTCTCGCCGCTGGCGCAAGGCGTACTCACCGACAGGTATCTCAAGGGCATCCCCAGGAACTCGCGTGCGGCGCGCGGCGGCTTTCTCAAACCCGCGCAGATCACTGACGGCCTGGTGGCGAAGGTGCGGGACTTGAGCGCCGTCGCGAAGGTGCGCGGTCAGACGATGGCGCAGATGGCGATTGCCTGGGCGCTCCGTGATCCGCGGGTGACGAGCGCGCTTGTGGGGGCG
>CAZWQJ010000024.1:15581-33171 GCA_964635825.1 uncultured Victivallales bacterium
GGCGATTGCCTGGGCGCTCCGTGATCCGCGGGTGACGAGCGCGCTTGTGGGGGCGAGTTCGCCGACGCAGCTTGAGGATACCGTCTCCTCGCTTGCGAACCTGTCATTCAGCTCGGAAGAACTTGAACGGATCGAAACGATCCTCAAGGGGTAAATCAGGGGAGCACATGATGAACAAATCCGGGCAATGGCATGGCGACCGTTACTACTTCGGGCTGCACTATGACCTCCACGCCGGCGAGGGGGACACCGTACTCGGCAGCCGCTGCGGCGAAGCCGAACTGGTGCCGATGCTGGCGCAGATGGCGCCGGACTTCGTGCAGACGGACTGCAAGGGTCATCCCGGCTACACGAGCTGGTTCAGCCAGGTCCCCAACGCCTCGGTGCCACCGGGGCTCAAGCATGACGCCCTGATGCAGTGGCGGCAGGCCACGCGCAAGCTCGGGCTGCCGCTGCACTGCCACTACTCCGGCGTGTGGGACAAAGCCGCCGGGGCCAAGCATCCCGAATGGTGCGTGGTCACGGCCGAGGGCCAGCCGGCCGGCGCGCCGTTCGGCCAGAACGCGGGCGCCCCGACGGGCGAGAAGATGTGCCCGCGCAGCGCCTACCTCGATGAGCTGATGATCCCGCAGATGAAGGAGCTGATCGACCGCTACGCGGTGGATGGCTTCTGGATTGACGGCGACCTGTGGGCGGTCGAGCCCTGCTATTGCGACAAGTGCAAGGCGGCCTGGCGCGAACAGACGGGGCTGGCGGACCCGCCCGTGAAGGAAGACGACCCCGCGTGGCCGCGCTGGTGGAATTTCACCCGCGAGAGTTTCTACGCTGTCGTGACCCGCTACTGCGATGCCGTGCATGCGCACAAACCCGGTGTGCTCGTCTGCTCGAACTGGCTGCAGACCTTCAAGAACCCCGGCGAACCGGCGGTCCCCACGGACTGGATCAGTGGCGACAACGCCTGGGTCTGGGGGCTCGACGGCAGCCGCTGCGAGGCCCGCTTCCTCTCCACCCGCAACAAGCCCTGGGACATCATGCTGTGGAACTTCTATTGCTCCCACGGCATGGGCAAACCCGACTCGCCGTGGACCGTGAAGCCGCCGCAGATGCTGATGCAGGAGGCAGCCGCACTGTTGAGTTTCGGAGGAAACGTCCAGATCTACGAGCACCCGCCCGTCCGCGACGGACGGCTGATTCCGTGGCGCCAGAAGCGCCTCGCCGAGGTGTCGGCGTTCGTCAAGGCCCGGCGCGAGGTCTGCCAGCACACCGAGACCATCCCACAGATCGCCGTGCTGCACTCCGAACACCACCTGTTCAGCGAGGTTCGCGGCAAGAACCTGATGTGGAACGTGGATGTCGCCCCCGTTCAAGGCGCCGTTTTCGCGCTGCTGGAGAATAGCTATGGTGTCGATATCCTCGACGAGTGGGCGTTGTTGCCCCGTTTGGGGGAGTTTCCGATGGTCGTTGTACCGGAGCAGGGCCGGCTCTCGGACGCGATGGTCGCGGCGCTCAAGATCTACGTCGCGGACGGCGGAAATCTGCTACTGACCGGCAGCGAACTGTACGACCGGCTCGGGGAGGCGTTCCTGGGCTTCCGGAGCCGCGAGGTGCAGACGGAGAAGACCTATGCCATTCCGGCCGCCGACGGCGAGGTGCCGCTCTACAGCAAGACTTGGCGGCTGGGCGAGCCCATGACCGGTGAAGCCTTCGCACCGTTGGGCGAGGGCTGCCTGCTGGAGGACAAGCGGCTGCCACATCCGGCCGCCGTGATCAACCGCGTCGGGAAGGGCCAGGTGGCCTACGTGCCCGCCGACCTGTTCCGCGACTTCAACCACAACCGCTATCCGCTGACGCGGTGCTTTGTCGGCTCGCTGGCGGAGCGCTTGCTGCCCGATCCGGACATCCGCGTGCACGCGCCGGTCTGCGTGGACGTGGCCCTGCGCCGGCGGGGTGCGACAACGTTCATTCATCTGCTCAACCGCGCGAGCGGCAGCCCCAACCTGCCGAACAACGGCGCGATTGACGAAATCCCGGCCGTGGGGCCGGTGCGCGTCACGATGCGGCTGCCGGCAAGGCCCACCTCGGTTTACGGCGACTTGGAAGAGGGGCAGCTGGATTGGAATTGGCGCGACGGCGTCCTGACCGTCACGCTGGCAACCGTCCACATCCATGCGGCAATCACGGTGAAGGAGTCGTAGAATGGAGACCTATTCATGAGACTGAAAGACGATCATCCCCTGCGTTCGGCGACCTGGATATGGCCGGAGGGGTACATGTACCTCTACAACCACTTTGCCCACTTCCGGAAGGATTTCGAGCTGGTGAAGCCGCCGCGCAAGGCGCCGCTGTTCATCACGGCGGACAAGGCCTACAAGCTGTACGTCAACGGCGTTTACGTCTGCCGCGGACCGGCCCGCGGCTACCAGGCGCGGTGGCCGTTCGACGAGGTAGACGTTGCGCAGCAGCTTCGGCCGGGGAAGAACTGGATTGCCGTCGAGGCGTACACGCCGGGCATCAGCACCTTCCAGTATCTGCACCAGACGAAGGCGGGGCTGCTCTGCGCCGCCGTCTGGCAGGACTTCACGCTCGTGTCCGACCTTTCCTGGCTGATGCGCCGTTCGCCTTGCCACGCCACCCGAACCGCGCGGTTTTCGCTGCAACTCGACTTCCAGGAGCACGTGGACGCCCGCCTCGGTTCCCGCGCGTGGATCACCGCCGCGGAGCCGCCGACCGGTTGGCGCGCCGAGCAGTTCCCCGAGGGCAGCCAGCAAATGCTCGCCGCCCCGTTCGGGCAGGGGCCATGGGACACCCTCGAGCCCCGTGGCATCCCGCTGCTGCGCGAGGAGGTCTTCGCGCCCGCCGCCGTTACCAGCATGGGCGAAGGCATCTGCGGCGCCGGCTATGAAACGTGCGAGAACGTCTCCTGGCAGTGGGTCGAGGAAGGCCGGAGCGTCGCGGAATGGAAGCCCGCTTCCACCGTGCAGAGCGCGCTCAAGGACGGCGCATTGGAGATCGTCGTCGCGCCGACGGGGCAGGGGCGGTTTCGCTCGATCACGGTGGACGTCGGCCGGTACATCGTCGGCTGCGACGCCGTCGCGGTTGACGGCGCCGCGGGCGGCGAGATCCTCGACTTCCAGCACGACCAGTGCCTCCGCAAGGGCTATCCGGAATTCATCCCGCCCGGCCGCGCCTGCCTTGTCGCCCTGGCGAACCGCCTGCGCCTGGCCCCCGGCCGGACCGAGCACGAGTTCTTCCATCCGCTCGGGTTCCGCCACGTGACCATCATTGCCCGCGACGTCGTGCAGCCGCTGGTCCTGCGGCTGCGGACCCGGAGCGTCGGCTATCCATTTACCATGGCAGGTGCGTTTGCCTGCTCCGATGACACGCTCAATCAGATTCATGCCATCTCGCGGCACACGCAGCAGTTGTGCGCGCTCGACGCCTACGTCGATACGCCCTGGCGCGAGCAGGCGCAGTGGTGGGGCGACGCCCGCGTGCAGGCCTGGAACACCTTCTACCTCGACGGCGACGCGCGGCTGCTCGCCCGCGGCATTCGCTCAATCGCCGGGCAGCGCGGTCCGCAAAACCTCACTTACGGCCACGCGCCGACATCGTCCTACGGATGCCTGCTGCCGGATTTTTCGCTCACCTGGATCCTGACGATCTGGGACTACTACTGGCAGACGGGCGACCTCCGGCTCTTCAAGGAGCAATGGCCGCGCGTGAAGGAGGTGCTCGCCTACTTCGAATCGAAGGAGGCGCGTTCCCATCACGGCCTGCTGCGCCACGACCGGCGCTTCTGGCTCTTCGGCGACTGGTCGACCCTGTACAAGGGCGAGGTCCCCACCTTCCTCAACCTGTGGTATCTGCTGACGCTGCGCCACGTGGTGAAGCTGCTCGAGCTTGCCGGCAGGAAAGGCGACGCGGCGAAGACCGCGGCGAAAGCCGACGGCACGGAGAAGACGATCCTCGACAACCTCTACGATGCCGGCGCCAGGCTGTTCCGGAACGGGCTCGACGCCGGGGGCCAGCCCACCACGGACGCCCCATCCGTCCACGATCAGGTCATGGCCATGATGCTCGGTATCGTGCCGTACGCCCACGACACCATGGTGGCGCGGCGGCTGGTGCCGTATCTCAAGGGGGAGGAAATCGCGGGCGCGGCGCTGCCGTCCGCATTCTGGGCGACGTATGTCCTCGAGGAGGCCGCCAAGCGCGGCCATGGCGCCCTCGCGGTGGCGTTCATCAAGCGCAAGTGGTCGCCGATGCTTTCCACGGGGACGACCTGGGAAGGTTTCGATTGGAAGGAAACCGATGAAGGGTCGGCGTGTCATGCCTGGACCGCGCATCCGTCGTTCCATCTCGTCAACATCCTCGCCGGCGTTACGCAGACGGGGCCCGCGTGGTCGTCGATCCGGTTCGCCCCCGTCATCGCGGAGGGGATTGACCAGGCCGAGGCGACGATCCCGACGCCCAAGGGGCAGGTTCTGGCCCGTTGGCAGCGGGAGGGGGCGGTGCTGCACGCGCAGCTCGCCATTCCGGATGGCATGTCGGCCGACATCGCGTTGGCGGAAAAGTCGGAGCGGATTGTCGGCCCGGCCGAAGTCGAACTCCGCACCGGACACACACCGGGCGCCTGCGGATGAGTTGCACGAGGGCCCTTGCCGTCCGATGAGATGCGGGCCATCGCGGGCATTGACCGTGGCTGCCGCCTGATCAAGGGGCAGGTCTTCCTGTGGAAGCCCGGGCAGAGCTGGGAGGATTTGTGGGATCCAAACGGCGTCATAACGCCGCCCTGACGGAGGAAAAGATATGGGTTTTCCCGTTGGTGCCGCTGCGCTATGCTGCCGATTTTGCGACGTGTGACGATCGAGTGGCGGTGAGTGGGCAGGTGACAGAGGGGGGGCTGGAGGTTCGGGATGTGTGGGATTGTGGGATATGTGGGCGGACGAGCGGCGGCACCCGTCTGCCTGGGCGGGTTAGCGCGGCTGGAGTACCGGGGGTACGATTCGGCGGGAATCGCAGTCCGAGGTGCTGACGGCGTGGTGCATGTGCGGCGGGCGGTCGGCAAGTTGGACAACTTGCGCGGGACGCTGGCGGACAGTCCGCTGGAAGGCGGGCTGGGGATTGGCCATACCCGCTGGGCGACACACGGCAAACCGTCCGTCGAGAACGCGCACCCGCACTTGTCGCAGGACCGGCGGATCGCGGTGGTGCACAACGGGATCATCGAGAACTACCAGGCCTTGCGCGACCAGCTCACAGCCGAGGGATTCGTCTTTCGCTCGCAGACGGACACGGAGGTCATGGCGCACCTGGTGCAGAAGTACGACACCGGGGACCTGCGTGCGGCGGTGTGCCGGGCGGTGCGGGACCTGCGCGGGGCGTACGCGTTCGCGGTCATCGGCGCCGCGCATCCGGGCGAGATCATCGCCGTGCGCCGGCGTTCGCCGCTGGTGGTGGGATTGGGCGAGCGCGAGCAGTTCCTGGCTTCGGACATGCCGGCCATCCGCCCGGAAACGGATCGCGTTTACGTCATCGACGACGACGAGGTGGCGCGGGTCACGTGCGACGGGATCGAGCTGACGACGTTGGACGGGCGCGCGGTGACCAAGCCGGTCTACCGCATTCCGTGGCCGGTGGACGCGGCGGGGCGCGGCGACCATCCGCACTTCATGCGCAAGGAGATCCACGAGCAGCCGGAGGCGATGTACGCGTGCCTGGCGGGGCGGCTGACGGCGGCGGACCAGCCGGTTTCGCTGCCCGGGCTGAACCTGGCGCCGGAGGCCATCCGCAAACTGCGGCGCGTCGTATTTACGGCGTGCGGCACGGCGTATCACGCGGGGCTCGTGGGGCGCTTCGTGATGGAGCGCCTGGCGAAGGTGCCGTCGGAGGCGGACCTGGCGGCCGAGTTGCAGGCGCGGCAGCCGATCGTCCTGGACGACACGCTGGTGGTGGCGGTGAGCCAGTCCGGCGAGACGATGGACACGCTACTGGCGCTGCGGCACATGCGCCGGCAGGGGGCGAAGGTGGTGTCCGTCGTGAACGTGGTGGACAGCACGATCGCGCGGGAGAGCGACGGCGTGGTGTACATCCAGGCGGGTCCGGAAATCGGGGTGGCGTCGACGAAGGCGTACACGTTGCAGATTCTGACGATCCTGATGCTGGCTGTGCACATGGCGGAGGTGCGCGGGGCGACGGATGCGGCGGAGTTGCGGGAGTTGAAAGCCGCGCTGCTGCGCGCGCCGGAACTGGCGGCAAGGCTGCTGGCGGCGGACGGCGCGATCCGCAACCTGGCGGAGACGTACCATGACCTGACGGCGCGCGTGTGGGGCGAGCACGGCGTGGCGATTGCGGGTGCGGCGGAGCGTGTGGGCGGGGAAGGGGTGTGGGCCGCGATGAAGCGCGGGGACGCGCTGCGCCCGCACGCGCTGTACCTGGCGCGCGGCGTGAACCTGCCCTCGGCGATGGAGGGCGCGCTCAAGCTCAAGGAGATCAGCTACCTGCACGCCGAGGCGTATTCGGCGGGCGAAATGAAGCACGGGCCGATCGCGCTCGTGGAGCCGGCACTGTTCACGGTGGCGATTGCGGTGGCTGGCGCGGTGCGGGACCAGATGATCGCCAACATCATGGAGATCAAGGCGCGCAGCGGGCCGGTGATCGTGCTGGCCACGGAGGGCGACCGCCAGGTGGAGCGGGCCGGCGCGGATGCGCAGCCCAACGATATGATCTGGATCCCGCCCTGTCCGGAGTACATGTCCCCGTTGCTGGTGGCCATCCCGCTGCAGCTGCTGGCCTACCACATCGCCGACCTGCGCGGCGAACACATCGACCAGCCTCGGAATCTCGCGAAGACGGTCACGGTGGAATAGCGGCGCGGGTCCGGGGCGGCCCCGCACCGCTATTCCAGGGGCTCGGATGCGCCACTGTCGAAGTCCGTCACCGCAACCGGTTACAGGCGACAAAGGAAGGGATCGTGGGCATAGACGCCTCTCCTGCAACAAGCGCTTCACTTATTATCGCAAATACGGCACGATGGATAACCTTGTATCGCAAATAAAGGAATCCAAAGATGGCGTCGTCACGTCCCAAGCAAGATACCTTTGCCAACATCGCCACGCATCAATCTGCGGCAGCGCGTGAACCGTTGATCCAGCCCCAGCCACCAGTTTTGCCGGATCGGAGCTTGCCCGCCGGACGCTCAAACCCGCGGGCGGCGTTCACGCCGGCCGCGAAACTCGACACCCCGGAGAAACTGCAACGCGCCCTGCAGCAGGAGCGCCGGCGCATGGCGCCGTTCTTGCGCGACTTGGCGCCGGCGCTGGCCTCGACGCGCCTCGTGGCGCCGATTTCCGCTTGCGACTGGCGCATGGAGACCGAGGCCGATCGCAGGGACTTTGCGGGCACCCTCGCCGGCGCCGGCGAGTGGCAGCGGGTCAGCCTGCCGCACTATGGCGGGCCGGTCGGGCGCGCCGTGGCCTGCTACCGCACCACCTTCAAGGTCACCCGGGCGATGCTGGACAAGGGGGCCGTCTGGGTGTGTTTCAAGGGCGTGGACTACAAAGCGCATGTCTTCGTCAACGGCGCGTTCCTTGGCTCACACGAGGGCTTCTTTGCGCCATTCGAGTTCGACTTCACCGCGCATGCGCGCCTCGGCGAGAACGTGCTGGTCGTAAAGGTCGAGAACGACGCAGCGCCGGTCTGCGACGGCGGGTCGTGGGGCATGACGGTCGACGGCGACAAGCTCTACGCCGCCACCGGCCCGGGGTGGGACGATCCCGAGCTCGGCTGGCACCATTGCCCGCCCGGCATGGGCATCTACCAGGCCGTTACGATCGAGGCCCGGCCGGTGCTGCATCTCGCCGACGTCTTCGTCCGTCCGCTGTTGGAGGAGACGAGGGCGGAGTTGTGGGTTGAAGTGTTTAATAGCGGACTGCAGTCGGAAGGTTTCAGGTTTCAGGTTTCAGTCTTCGGACAGAACTTCAAGGCCACGCTCTTCCGCGACCGCATCTTCGAGCCGCCGCAGAAGGCCGGGCCGCGCCTGAACCGGTTCCGCATCACCTTCGACGTACCGAAGCCGCGGATCTGGGATCTCGACTCGCCCTGGCTCTACCAGGTGCAGGTCAAGCTGGCGAACGGCGATACGCAGTGCCGCCAGTTCGGCATGCGGTCGTTTCGCATGGATGAGTTGGAGAAGCCGTACGGTCGCTACTACCTGAATGGCCGCGAGATCCGCCTTCGCGGCGCCAACACCATGGGCTTCGAACAGCAGGACGTCATGCGCGGGGATTTCGACCAGCTCCGCGACGATATCCTGCTGGCCAAGCTCTGCCACATGAACTTCTGGCGCCTGACCCAGCGGCCGGTGCAGACCGAAGTTTACGAGATGTGCGACAAGCTCGGGTTCCTGACGCAGAGCGACCTGCCGCTCTTTGGCTATCTGCCCCGCCGCCAGTTCTGCGAGGCGGTGCGCCAGGCGGAGGAGATGGAGCGGCTGGTGCGCAACCACCCCTGCAACATTGTGGTCAGCTACATCAACGAGCCGTTTCCGCCCGCGTGGGGCGACAAAACCCACCGCCAGTGCGACCGCGCCGAGCTGGAGCGATTTTTCGAGGCCGCCAGCCATGCCGTGCGCCTCGCCAACCCCGACCGCGTGATCAAGCCGGTGGACGGCGACTACGACCCGCCCGCGCCCGGCCTGCCCGACACCCATTGCTACACCTGCTGGTACAACGGCCACGGCGTCGAACTGGGCAAGTTGCACAAGGGGTACTGGCAGAAGGTCAAGCCCGATTGGTTCTACGGCTGCGGCGAGTTTGGCGCCGAGGGGCTCGACTTTGTTGATCTCATGCGCCGTCGTTACCCGAAGGCGTGGCTGCCGCAGACGCCGGCCGAGGAAGCCGCGTGGACGCCGGACCGGATCAAGGACGCGCAGAGCGGACGGTTCCACTACATGTTCTTCGACACCCAGCGCACGCTGGAGGCGTGGGTCGCCGCCAGCCAGCGGCATCAGGCGTGGGCCACGCGCATCATGACCGAGGCCTTCCGGCGCGATGCCCGCATGAACAGCATCGCCATCCACCTCTTCATCGACGCCTGGCCCTCGGGCTGGATGAAGACCATCATGGACTGCGAGCGCCGCCCCAAGCCGGCCTTCTTTGCCTACCGCGAGGCACTCACCCCGCTGATGGCCAACATTAGCACCGACCGCTGGGCGTTCACGGCCGGCGAGAAGATGCGCTTCGAGTTCTGGGTCTGCAACGACACGCACGAGATCCCCGCCGGCGCGCAGTTGCGCTACCAGTTGGAACTCGGCGGCAAGGTCGTCTTCGCGCAGCGTGCTCAGGCGCGTGTCGAGGCCCTCACCAGCACGTTCCAGGGATTCCTTGCGTTACCCGCGCCGACGGTTGAGGCGCGCACACGCGCCACGCTCCGCCTGGCGCTGTGCGGCGGCAATGGCGACGTGCTGTACGACACGGCCGTGGAGCTGGCAGTCTTCCCGGCCATGCCCGACGCCGGCAAGGCACGTGTCACGGTTCTCGGCGCTCGCAACGGCACGGCCGCGCGCCTCGCGCGGGAACTGGGGCTGAAGCCGGTGTTTGCCATGCCGCGACCCGCGACCAGCGACGTGCGACAAGCGATTCTGATTGATGATCTTGCCCATTTCGCCGCCCGGCGCACGGCCGTCGAAGCGGCCGTGTGCGCCGGTGCCACCGCCGTCTTCCTCCAGCTTCCCGCAGGGAAGCATGAGATTTCCACGTCCACCGTGGACGTGGAAATCTGCGGCATGGGGCCGCGGCATTTCGTTTCGCGCGATACGGAACACTCGCTGGTCGCCGGGTTCGAACCGGAGGACTTCCGGCTCTGGCACGATCCAGCCGTCGACCGCATCGCGCCGCTGCTCGAAACCTGCTTCCGCGCTGACGGCTGGACGCCGATCCTGGCCACCGGCAACGGTGGTTGGAAAGGCGGCTGGGGCCCGGCGCTGGCCGCCGCCGAGAAGCGCGATGGCGCGGGGCTCTGGCGCATCTGCCAGGTCGCTTTGGCAGGCCGCACCGGGACGAATCCCGTGGCTGGCCGGTTCGCCTGGCGAATGTTGAAGGGCAACTGAATGCACACACCAGAACCCTTGATCTGGACCAGGCCCAGTCGCGATTCCTCCGGCTCGATGCCGCTGGGCAACGGCGATATCGGACTCAACGTCTGGGTTGAGGAGAACGGCGATCTGCTGTTCTACCTTTCCAAGACCGACGCCTGGGACGAGCATGCGCGGTTGCTCAAGCTTGGCCGCATCCGCGTGGCGCTCTCGCCGAATCCGTTTGCGGCGGGCGCAGCGTTCCGCCAGGAACTCGATCTGGCGCTCGGCTGTGTCCACATCTCTGGTGAAGTGATCAGTAATCAGTCATCGGTTATCGGTTGCGGAACACTGAACACCGAACACCGAACACCGATCACCGTCGCCCTGTGGGTTGACGCCAATCGGCCTGTCGCACGCGTCGAGATCGAGTCCGCCCGGCCGATCGAGGCCCAGGTCACGCTGGAACTCTGGCGCACGGCGGAGCGCCGGCGCGACGGCGCCGAGGGGGGCTGCGACGCCGGACTGCGCTCGCCGGACGAGCGCGAAACCGTTTATCCCGACACCGTGCTCGATGGCGGGCCGAGCACGCTGCTCTGGTGCCACCGCAACCAAGCCTCCTGCTGGGCCGCCACGCTCGAACATCAGGACATGGCCGACTGGGTGCAACGCGGACACGATCCTCTGCTCAACCGCACGTTCGGTGCGCTGCTGCGCGGTGTGGGGCTGGTCAGGGCCAGCGACCGCGTCTTGCGGACGAAGGCGCCGCACGCGCGCATCACCTTCGCCATCCATCTCCTGACCGCCCAGACGGACACGCTGGAGCAATGGACTGCCGCGCTACGCGCGCAGGTGGCACGGACGAACGCGACGGCCGCGAAGACTGCCTTCATCGCGCACACCGCCTGGTGGCAATCCTTCTGGCAGCGCAGTTGGATCCGCGTCTCCGGCACGCCAGAAGCTGAGATGGTCTCGCGCGGCTACGAGCTGCAGCGTTTCGTCAACGCCTGCGGGGGGCGCGGGGCGTTCCCGATCAAGTTCAACGGCTCGATCTTCACCGTGGATGCCCGAGAGAAGGACGAAGTCGTCGATGCCGATTACCGTCGCTGGGGTGGGGGCTACTGGTTCCAGAACACGCGCCTGACCTACTGGCCGATGATCATGAGCGGTGACTTCGACTTGATGGAGCCGTGGTTCCGCATGTATCTCGACGCGCTGCCGTTCGCCATCGCGCGAGCCAAGGCGAACTTCGGCCTCGAGAACGCCGCCATGTTCCCTGAAACCATGACCTTCTGGGGCGCGTTCCTCAATTCCAACTACGGCTACAAGCGCGGCGAGCTGGCGCCCGGGCTGAGCGAGAACCGCTACATCCGTCGCTACTGGCAGGGGATGCTGGAACTGCTGGCGGTCCTGCTCGACCTCTACGCGGTGACGGAGGACGACGCCGTCCTGCGCGACAAGCTGCTGGTGCTGGCGCCACCGTTTCTGCGCTTCTACCGCGACTACTACGCGGAGCGAGACCGCAACGGCAAGATGCGGATCGCCCCTTCGCAGTCACTCGAAACTTGGCATGAGGCGGTCAATCCCTCACCCGATATCGCGGGCCTGCAGTGGGTGCTCGACGGACTGCTGGCGCTGCCGGAGGGTAACGTGCCAGAAGCACTGCGCGCGGAGTGGCGTGCATTCCGCCAGATTCTGCCGCCGCTGCCGACCCGTCATTACGTGTGGGAAAATCGCACCGAAATCATCCCGGCCGTGGAATACGACCAATGCGCCAACTCGGAGAATCCGGAACTGTACGCGGTTTTTCCCTACCGCCTCTTTGGCGTCGGCAAGCCCGACCTGAACACCGGGCTGGCCACCTGGCACGCCCGCCGCGTCAAGGACACCGGCGGCTGGCGGCAGGATGCCATCCAGGCCGCGCTGCTGGGACTGACCGACGAGGCCAAGCGTGACGTGGTGAAGAACTTCTCCACACCGCACGCGGGCAGCCGCTTCCCGGCCTTCTGGGGACCGAATCACGATTGGATTCCCGACCAGGATCATGGCAGCGCCGCCTGCATCGCCCTGCAACGCATGTTGATGCAGTGGGATCTGCCGGAACCGGTAGACGCGACGCCCTCGTCGCGTGTGGGGGGAAGCGGCGTGGGCGCCGCTTCTACAACTGGGGCAAAACGACTCGGCGGAATCCGCCTGCTGCCAGCTTGGCCGAACGACTGGAGTGTGGACTTCAAACTGCATGCCCCCGGAAAGACCGTGGTCGAGGGAAGCGCCAGGGATGGACACCTGACCGAACTGCGCGTGACGCCGAAAGCACGCCGGTTGGATGTCGTATTGACCTGAGGAACTGAAACCATGCCGAGACATTACGCCATTGAGAACCGAATCTGCCTGAATGGTTGGTGGGATTTCCTGCCGCTGGACGCGGACGCCGCCGCTGCCGACAAGGTGCCGGACCAGGGCTGGCTGGGCGGCCGGTATCTGGTGCCGTCGTTCTGGACGAAGCTCTCCGACGCCGTGCGTGAGCCCGGCGAGAAGTACTTCACCGATCGCAAGGATCTGTTCAAAACCCCGGGCGCGCTGACACCAGAGACCGAGTTTCTCTTCGATGCCTTCGGTTACCCGAACGCATGGAGTTTGTCGCGGCGCGCCTGGGCCCGGCGGACCGTGGACATTCCTGAGTTGCCGGAACGCGAACGCTGGTTCTTGGAATTCGAGGCGGCCGAGCCCAGGCCGACATTGTTCGTCAACGGGAGGCGGGTAGCCACCCACGTCCACCCGACTCTGCCGCTCGCCACCGACGTGACCGGCATCCTGCGGGCGGGTCGCAACGAGATTGCCGTGTTCCTTGACGACTATGCGCGCGACGACAACGGGCGCATCAAGACGCCGGTCGGCAGTTGGAATGTCGAGAACCACTGCGGCATCTGGCAGGATGTGCATCTCGTCCGGCGGGGCGCGGTCCGGGTCGAGGATGTGACCATTCGCGCCTATGTACGCGAGCGGTCGCTGGAGATCATCTGGGTTCTCGCCAACGCCACGGACCGCGACTGTGAAGTTGTGCTGGCGCCCGGCGTTCACGAATGGGATCGCGCGAGCCGCGCCGCGCGCGCGGAAGTCGTGCTGCACCTGGAGGCGTTCCGAATTTCAGTGCCGGCCAACGGTACCGCCACCCATGGCGTGAAACTGCCGTGGCCGGACGCCCGACTCTGGCAACCGGAGTCCCCGCACCTGTACGTTCTGAAAACCGAAGTCGGTGGTTTCGAGGTCCATCGCGAACGCTTTGGCTTCCGCGAAATCTGGATCGACGGTGCCGACCTGGTCCTCAATGGCCACCCGCTGCACCTGTTCTCCGACTGGGGCCACAAGCTCACGCCATATTGTTTCACCGAGGGCTGGATCCGGCAGTGGTTCGGCATGATCCGCGACGCGAACATGAACCATTCCCGGCTACATACGCACCCGCACCCGCAACTGATTCTGGACCTGGCGGACGAGGAGGGCATCCTCATCACCGGCGAGACGGGCCTGCACGGCTCGGGTGGCGCCCTGGCTGCCGATGCGCCTGCGTTCTGGGACGCGGCCCGCGACCACATTCGACGCTTCGTCAAGCGCGACAAGAATCATCCGTGCGTTATCCTCTGGAGCGTCGAAAACGAAGCCCGTTGGAACCCGCACACCACGCGCCAGCTCGAAGAGACCTTGCCGCAACTGCGCAAGCTGTTCAACACGCTTGACCCCACGCGACCCGCGTATCACGAGGGCGACAGTTCGTTGTGGAACGAGGCCGAGCAGGCGCTGGTCAGCCGGCACTACTACAAGGCCTGCGCCGGTGTCGGGTGGTGGAAGGGCGACCAGCCCCTTCACTGCGGGGAGATGTCGTTGTACCACTATGCCGGTCCCAACAACACGGCGCACCTGGCTGGCGACCGGGCTTGGTCTTCATTCCGGGCGATCGACGAGGCCGCCGCGCTGGACACGGCCTGGATCATCGAGGCCGGACGCGCCCTGGGCGTCTGCTGTTTCGGCCCGTGGAACCTCTCCTGCCTCGAGAACCTGCGGATGGACACGGAATTCGTCCGCCTCGACTACGAGGATTACACCACGCCCGGAGTCAAACCGCTGCAAGTGCCGCCGCATTCCAGCGAGTTCGCCTTCTGGAAGCCCCAGGACAAGGGCTATACGCCCAACTGGAGCTTTGCCATCCAGCGGCAGGCCTTCCGCCCCTTTGCCGTGCTGGATCTCAGCCGGCGCAGCGGGTACTTCACGGACAATCCGTTCCGGCGGGAACTGATCGCGGTCAACGACACGCCGTCCGACGTGAGCGGTCGCCTTAGCGGCGCGCTGGTGGACGAGGGGACCGGTGCGGTGGCGGCGTCGGTCGAGGAGGACGTGGTCATCGGGCGCGGCCGGCGCCACGTGCTGAGGGTAAGCGTGAACCTTACGGCCTGCCGTCCCGGCCGCTATGCCTGGCGCGGGCAGTTCACGTCCCGCGACACTGGCGAAACGCTCGACGCCTGGGAGCGTCCGGTGTCGCTCGCAGCGCGCGGCGGCGCGCGGCTTTTCGCGACCCGTCTCGCCGTGTTCGGTCCCGGAAGCCTCCGCGCCGCGCTGACCGATCTGGGGGCGACGCCGACCTATGTCGATTCATTGGAGAAGCTGAATCCGGATATCTGGCCCGTGCTGATTCTGGAAAAGAACACCGTGGTGGCGGGCTCGCACCAAAATCGCGAGGTGCAGGCGTTCTGCCGAGCCGGGGGCCGGGTGCTGGTCATGGAGCAGGCCGTGTCGCTGTTCCCGGGCCTGTCCATTGAGGAGAAGCCGCTGCAGACGCAGTTCTGCCGCGCTCCGGGCCACCCGGTCCTGAATGGACTGACAGAAGCCGACCTGGCATTTTGGGGCGACTCCCCCTATCCGGAACAGGGTGGCGATGCCTTCGTCCTCAGCCGCGCGTATCGAAAAGACGACGGCCGACATGCGCTCTGCATTCTGGACGGCGACGAGGGCGGTTTCGGCTCCGGCGGCTTGAGCTTCGCCGGACTGATCGAGGTGTGCGAAGGCGTTGGGCTGGTCCTGGCTTGCCAGCTCAACCTCACCGACAAGGCCGCCGCGATTCCGGCGGCGTCCCGGCTTCTCGCCAACCTGGTGCGGCGCCTTTGCGATTTCCAGCCCGCCGCAGTCTCGCCCCCGCTGGCGGTGGAGGGTGCGACCCTGCCGCCGGAGCGCGTGGGCGAACTGATCGCGCGCGCCGCGGCCGGGCTGAGCGTGATCGTCAACCGGGCCACCCCGGACCTGCTGGCCGCCTTTGGACGCGGACTGGGCGTGGAACTGAAACCGGCGCCACTCTCCGAGCCGGTCTATCAGGCCGTACGTGTCGCCGACGATCCGGTTCTGGCGGGCATTTCCAACGAGGACACCTGCGGTGTCGAAACGTGGACCTACTGTCCACCGTCGAACCGGAACGGCACCATCGGCGACCTTTTTCTGGCGCCGCTGCCCGGCGTCGAGCCGCTGCTCGAGACTCCGACCGAAAGCGTCCTGCAAGCGTTCTTCGTGAGGAATGGACGCAGCGAACCCCTGCGCGCCCACACGCTGTCGCGTTTTCTCTATGCGGAGAGACCCGAGCGCGCCGTGGTGCTCGGCCGCGTGCGCGTTGGCGCCGGCCAGATCCTGTTCAACCAGTTCGCGGTGCCGGCCGACGCCCCGGCCCAGGCGCGCCTGGCCCGCCTGGGCAACCGCCTGGCGGCCAATCTCGGCGCCACGCCGGAGGGCAGTCCGCTGGACGGCGACCGCGTGCCGGAAAGCAGCGTTCACAGCCAGGGCTATCCGGAGAAACTCCACATCCTGAATGAGCCGGAGAATGCCGGGCTGCGCCAGCGGTTGACGACCAGCACGCGCTATAGCCTCGAGCACATCCACAACGCACCCATTTTCGGGGTCGCCACCTGGCGCCGGGATGTACCCTGTCCCGAGGGGGAACTGTGTGCCGCGGGCCTGGACCTCCGCCACCCGGTCTATGCCTACATGCAGATCATTTCGGCCGTCCAGCGCAAGGACGCCAGTTCCAACCTGGGCGTACCCAATCCCGAGGCCTTCACGTTCCTCGATCTCGCGGGCGACGGGACGGTGGAGGTCACCATTAACGGCGAAACACGAGCCCCGATGGAACTTGCCGGCGGAATGGCCACCATCAGCGATATCCCGCTCGAACAGGGCTGCAACCATGTGCTGATCCGCTGGCGGGCCGATGGCGATACGGCCACGCTGCGCCTGCGCTGGCGCAATATCGCCGGTAGGCCGGAAAGCCTCTTCCGCTTCGCATGACTGAATGGAAGCGCGATGTCACGTCAGGAACTGAATATGCCCCGCAGTTGCAACCAGATTGCAGGCGCAGACGCGACGCCCCCGTCGCGCGGGGAGGGAAGCGGCGGGGGCGCCGCTTCTACTGTAACTGTAGACGCGACGCCCTCGTCGCGTGAGGAAGGAGAGCATCATGAGTCGTGATCTTGGAATGGACTGCATCAATTGCCGCCCGACTCCGCGTCCGGGCCACGTCGAGTATTCGATGGAATACCACAACGCGTTGATCCGCAAGGTCACGGGCGCCGATACCGGCGCCGGCGGTGTGTCCAGCCATGCCGCCGACTACAACCTGCTGCCGGCGGATGTTCAGCGGCTTTTCTACGACGCGTGGGACTACGACTTTCTGTGGGGTACGCACGACGGCTTCGTGGACTGGGCCAGGGCCGGCCGCTGCACCGACATGGGGCACGCGGTCTACGCCTCCGACGGCAGCGATCAGCACGCACCGCAATCATGCCCGTTCTCCGAGCCGGAGGAGGTCTGGGCGTTCGACCCGGTCAAGGAATACGGGCTGACGCCGTTTGACGAACTCGTGGCCGGCTACGAAGCGGACTTCCAGAAGCGCAGCACCGCGTACCCGAACCAGGTCTGCACGGGCGGCTACTACAAGACGGTCATCTCCGGCGCGATCCAGGCCTTCGGCTGGGACATGCTCCTGCTGGCGGCCGCCGACGAAGCCAAGTTCGCCCGCGTGCTCGAGCGCTTCGGCCAGTACACACTGCATCACGCCCGCGCCTGGGCCAAGACCTCGATCGATGTCTATATCCAGCACGACGACATCGTCTGGACCGCAGGCCCCTTCATTCGTCCGGCGTTCTACCGCGAGGTCATCTTCCCCATCTACCGCGAGCTCTGGAAGCCACTCAAGGCTGCGGGCAAGAAGGTGATCTTCTGCTCCGACGGCACGGTCGACATGTTTATGGAAGACATTGCGGCCTGCGGCGCCGACGGTTTCATTTTCGAGCCGAGCAACAACTTCGAGCGCATCGTCAAGGCCCTCGGCGGCAGCCATTGCCTCTTCGGCAGCAAGGTGGATTGCCGTACGCTGGCCTTCGGCACATGGGAGCAGGTCAAAGCCGAGGTCGACGCCACCTTGGCGGTGGCGCGCGGGCTGCCGGGCTTCTTCTTCGCCGTGGGCAACCACATCCCCGCGAA